>NZ_DATCVJ010000284.1:0-3089 GCF_036566945.1 Chitinophaga sp.
CTAAATCAGTATAATCCTGAGTAAGACAAAAACTCGCTTAGACCCCAAAAATTCCGCAATCCATAAATCATTTTCCGCTTTCGCTCCTGCAATACCCCGCGCGTGTAGTTACTTTGTGCCACGACCGATTTGAATATGAAAGTTTTTTTTAGACGCATTCACTTATACCTGGGCCTTACTGCCGGCCTGGTCATCACCATCAGCTGTTTAACCGGCGCATTACTGGTATTTGAAAAAGAGTTAACGGAAGCGTTTAACCGCGACCGCTACTATGTGCAGGCCGCTGGTGAGCGCTTATCATTGGATAAAGTCGCCGAAATGGTAAAGCAGCAGGTGCCTGGTGCAGGGATTTCCCGCATACAGGTATTTGCAGATCCTACCCGTAGCCTGCAGGTACAGCTGGATGAAGGAAAGAAAGGTGGAAAAAAAGAAGGGAAACGAGAAGGCAAACGGGAAGGAAGAGCAGGCGCTAATGAAAACGCTAATATAACAGCGGGTGGAAAAGCAGGTGAGGAAGGGAATGAAGAGGTGAAGACAACTGCGAAAGAAGAGGAAAAAGGAGCTGTCCGCGGCGAAAAGAAGAAGGCTGCTGGTGGCGAAAAAGAGGCCGCTAAAAAAGAGAAAGGCCGTACCGCCTTTGTGAACCCCTACACCGGCCAGGTGATAGAATTATACAGCTATCAAAAAACTTTTTATTATCAGATATTTTCCCTGCATCGCTGGCTGCTGGCTGGTCCTACAGGTAAAGTCATTACCGGCGCCAGCACCCTGATATTTGTATTTATCCTGATCACCGGCATCATACTGTGGTGGCCTAAAACACGCAACATTTTTAAGCAACGCATTAAAGTGAAATGGGATGGAGGCTGGAAACGCCTGAACCACGACTTGCACGTAGTGCTGGGCTTTTATGCTGCTATATTCCTTTTTGTATCTGCTTTTACCGGTTTAACCTGGTCGTATGAGTGGTTCAGCAATGGGCTATACGCCGTGTTGGGTACTTCTCCCAAACCAACGGCCGCGCCGGTATCGGCGGCAGCTGTGGTAACAGAAAGCAAGCATATTTCTTATGAATCGGCATTGGCTACCGTGAAACAAAATGTGCCGGATGCTATCTTTTATGCGCTGTCGGCGCCGAAAGACAGTACCGCGGCTTTTATGGTGAGCCTGCTCCCGGCAGATGCCATGCAGGAAGCAGCTACCACTACTTACTACCTGGATCAGTTCAGCGGAAAGGTGTTGCAATCACAAACTTTTGCACAAAGAAACCTTGGACAAAAGATCCGGGCCTCCATTAAACCACTCCATACCGGGGCTATTTTTGGTACCCCGTCTAAAATATTTGCGCTGATGGTGGCCTTGCTGGGCGTTATTTTCCCAACAACTGGTACCATCATGTGGCTCAATAGAACCAGGAAAAAGAAAAAGACAACAAAGTCTCCGGCCATTTCCCGGGAAAGCGCCGCCGCATAAACAGCATATTCACTGTATAAGAAAGAGGTTATCTCAACAGCTGAGGTAACCTTTTTTTTGCAGCACAGTGATAGTCGGGCCATCATAGAGCAGCCGGCAATGATAGCCGCGGTCTGTTTATGTTGTCGTATATATGTTGACCGCCACTTACTTATATTTTCCGTTTCTGAAAACACCCTTCAGAAACGGTAGGCTTTTTCCCGTTTTTTCCGGTACCCGCCTTTAACATTTTCTTTGCAAACCCTTGCCCATACTAAGTTTTAACATTCCTTGCGCGGAATATGGAATAGCATTTGGCATATACTAAGAAATGTAACAACAATGCGAGCCTATCCAAAGCCGCCGATACCTAATCATAAAGCGATGTATTATATAGCTATCGGCGTAATTACGGTTTCTATTCTTGCAGAAATATTGCACAAAGTATAAAACGATGATCCATGATTAATCAATATGAAGTACCGGCCTGTATTGAAGATACCATACCGGCATTAAAAAAAGCATTACACCAGTTTCCCGCTGTTTTTCATATATACGATACCGTTAGTTGCCTGAGTGAATATACCGACCGGCAGCTTCGGGAACAAAATTTCCAGGTAGCAGATAAATGTTTGCAACTGGCTGGTAAATTATATGAACGTGGTAATACGGTGGTAAGAGAAGCCATCACCCGTGTTTTTTTACCGGTACTCTGCAGCATTCCGCTGGCAGATGCCGTGAGTAGAATCCGGATGTATTCCCTTATTCCAGATTCATTATATCCTCTTTATATACAACATCAACTTACAGGTAATGGAAACAGATGAAGAAATTGTCGTCCGACTGGCTACGGCCATGGACGTTGATTTTGCAATACCCATAGTAGCGGAGATGGAAGCATCTGCCAAAGCAAGGGGTACAGGTATCGCCAAAAGAGATCCGGCCGCTATCAGGAAAAAGATCCTGGAAGGAAAAGCAGTGATCGCCTTTACGGCCGATGGTATCTGGGCGGGATTCTCCTACATACAATCATGGGAACAAGGCCGCTTCGTATCCAACAGCGGATTGATTGTGGCGCCGGCCTTTCGTGGATTGAAGGTAGCTGCCGCCATTAAAAGTAAAATATTCGAGTTAAGCAAAGTGCAGTATCCGACTGCAAAAATATTTAGTATCACCACCGGTTTAGCTGTCATGAAGTTAAATACCAGACTAGGTTTCGAACCGGTAACATACGATCAGATTACAAATGACCCGCTCTTTTGGGAGGGGTGTAAAAGTTGTGTGAACTATCCTATCCTGGCAGGAAAAAATTATAAGAATTGTTTGTGTACTGCCATGCTGTTCCATCCTCAGTAAATGCGAAACGGGAAAACCCTTTACGGTGAAAATTACAGCCAATAACTTCAAACCGGCGATGCCTTTGCATTGCCGGTTTTCCTGCGTCAGGATGATCAAACGCGGTTTTTCTTCCCTATCTTTATGGCCCAAATCCTATCCTTATGCGCTTAGTACCTTTGTTTGCTTTTTGTGCACTGTTAGCCTCCTGCCATTTGACAGGGAATAAAGACAGTCAATCAGCGAAACTCAGTTTATCCAGTATTTATAACGCCGACTCTGTAAAGTTTGTAGCAGGTAAT
>NZ_DATCVJ010000285.1:0-1611 GCF_036566945.1 Chitinophaga sp.
CATTTACATAATACCATACTGCGCAAAAGCAGCGGAAGCAGACATGCCGTTTTCTATCCGGTCCCGCACCATTTTCTCTCCCCTCGCCTTTTCCAGGGCAAGCCGGAATACTTCCTCCACAGCATCCTGCGGTACAATGCACACGCCATCTAAGTCTCCCACTACAATATCACCCGGACGGATAATCACGCCATTCATTTCAATGGGCACCCGAAAATCCATTACTTTACCACGCGGACCCTGGTCCTGTGCGTAACGACCATAAGAAAAAACAGGGAATTGCAATTGTAAGATGCCACGGGTATCGCGGGAATAACCGTTGACTACGGCGCCGGCAGCGCCCAGCTTCATCGCGCGGGTGCTCATCAGCTCTCCCCATAATGCATAGGTAGGCGACGAACCGGAACAAATATATACTTCATTTTTCTTCAGGTCATCCAGCGCCTGCAGCATCAGGCCAAAGGGTTGTTGTAAAACCGCGTTATGCACACTCTGTTCTCCGGAAATCATATCCGCTTCCAGCACCGGCATTGCACGTCCGGCTATCACCATGGAGGTATCCAGTGGCTGTATCTGTGGTGGCAAAAATTGCCGCAGCAGCCCTATCTTATCCATTACATCACCAACCACTGCTGTAAATAATTCTGCTTTAATCAGCGAAAAAAGCTCGTCATCATTTTTCCATTTTTCCATGGGTATATCCATTACTGTTAAATGACCCAAAGATATTTCACCCGCATCCAGGATCATCCAACTATATTAATCAAGATCACAACTTTTTTAACCAGATTTAGTGCAAAAGACGGATAATCCTATTAATAAAATTTAGAAATGGCTATTCTTTGCCCGTGGAGGCCCTCATAGATTTCCGGTATTGACTCGGATTCTCTCCTTTAATATTCCGGAAGAATTTGTTGAAGTTCGTCAGATTCTGGTAGCCACTTTCATAGCAGATTTCTCCGATGCTGAGATCATCTTCCAGTAACAATTTACAGGCATGGCCTATTCTGATTTCATTAATGAACCGGGTAAGTGATTTGCCGGTATGCTTCTTAAAATAACGACAGAAGGCCGGTGGCGTCATGTTCGCCAATCCCGCTACCTCCTGCAGGGAAATATCTCCCGAAAAATTATTCATGAGGTATTGGTATACCACATTAATACGTGCAGTGTCCTTGGGTTGAAAGGAATTCTCAAATTGCAGGCTGCTCAGGTATTCAAACTCTACGGAGTCGGTCAGTAATTCCAGGATCTGCATAAAGTCCAGTAATTTTCCGAGCCCTTTGCGCCGGGTAATACCTGCGAGTAATTTTACCACTTCCCGCTGTGTATTGCCGGTAAAGCGCACGCCTCTTTCCGCCCTTTCTACCAGTCGTTTTACCGGGGCAATAATTTCCTCTTCTTCCGACAGTTGCTGCAGGAAGTTGGCCGGAAAATAGACCACAATAGATTTCACACTTCCTTTCACCGGCACCTCCTGGAAGGTGGTATCATTCAGCCAGATATGCGGCAGATTTGGGCCCATCAACACCAGATCACCGGGTAAAAAGTGATCAATATGATCTCCTACTATCCGTTGCCCATGGCTTTCCTGAATCCATACCAATTCAC
>NZ_DATCVJ010000286.1:0-3518 GCF_036566945.1 Chitinophaga sp.
GCCGCATAGCGCCTCCGGCTTTCGTTTTTCCGTTATACGAACGACAAACACCGGAGGCGTTATCAATTTTTTACGGCTTTTTGCAATATATTTGGATACACTTCGTCTACCTCTATTAATAAAGACTATATCCGAAATGCAAAATGACCTGACAACCACGTCGCCAAAACAGCCCATTAAAGTGGCGTCCCTGAAAAAAACATTCCGCCTGTTTCGTTATGTAAAACCCTACTGGCCACAATTTGCGCTGGGCCTCTTATTCCTTTTTATTTCCAGTTTAGCAGGACTTGCTTTCCCAAAACTCCTGGGTAACCTGGTAGATCCCGGCAGCAACACACACCTGATTAAAGGCATGAATAGCGCAGGTGTAATGATGGTAGCCGTATTGGTAGGGCAAGCCGTTTTCTCCTTTTTTCGTATTGTATTATTTGTGAATGTAACAGAGAAGACATTGGCCGCCCTGCGCCAAACGATTTACAGTCACCTCATCCGGCTGCCGATGAAATTTTTCGGTGAAAGAAGGGTGGGAGAGCTGAGTAGCCGTATCTCTTCAGATATTTCCCTGCTGCAGGAAACATTCACCACTACGTTGGCTGAATTTATCCGGCAAATGATCATCATAATAGGTGGGATAGTCATTTTATTGATTACCTCTCCTCAGCTGACCGTATTTATGCTGGCTATTTTGCCGGTGATGATGGTGGCCGCTGTATTTTTCGGGAAATTTATCCGCCGTTTTTCGAAACAGGTGCAGGAAGAGGTAGCAGCTTCCAATACTGTGGTGGAGGAAACATTGCAGGGCATTCTGAATGTAAAAGCATTTGCCAACGAGTTTTTTGAAATAGCCCGTTATCGGCTGCGGACCAATGAGGCCGCCCGTATCGGGATGATAAGTGGTAAGTACCGCGGTGCTTTTTCTTCTTTTATTATCATGGGAATTTTCGGCGCATTGGTAGCGGTGATCTGGAGGGGTGTAGCCATTGGCATGCCCACTTCTTCGCTCTTATCCTTTGTGCTGTATTCGCTCTTTATAGGAGGTTCTATTGCCGGTCTGGCAGAAGTATATACCAATCTGCAAAAGAGCATTGGCGCTACAGAACACCTGCTGGAAATACTGGATGAACCAGCCGAAGCTATCACACCGGTAACGGAAATCCCGCCGGAAAACCAACTCGATGGACAAATCAGTTTCCGTAACATCTCCTTTCATTATCCTTCCCGCCCGGATATGACGATCATGAACAACGTGTCGTTTGATGTATACGCCGATCAGAAAGTTGCCCTGGTAGGCCCCAGTGGTGCCGGTAAAAGTACTATTGTATCTTTACTGTTACGCCTATACGATCCCGTGAGCGGCAGCATTTTGTTCGACGGCAAAGAAAGCACGGCTTTTCCTTTATCACAGCTACGTTCTCAAATGGCGGTGGTGCCGCAGGATGTATTCCTTTTTGGGGGCACCATTGCAGAGAATATTGCCTATGGTAAACCTGGCGCCTCCATCGAAGAAATGGAAGCCGCCGCCAGACAGGCCAATGCCTGGGAATTCATACAGCGGTTCCCGTTAGGGCTCAACACCATAGTAGGGGAACGGGGTATCCAATTGTCCGGCGGACAGCGGCAGCGCATCGCCATTGCCAGAGCGGTGTTAAAGAACCCACGTATCCTGATCCTCGATGAAGCTACTTCTGCACTGGATTCAGAATCAGAAAAACTGGTACAGGACGCATTGGATAAACTGATGGAAGGACGTACCTCTATTGTAATCGCACATAGACTGGCAACCGTAAGAGCGGCCGACAAAATTATTGTGCTGGACAAAGGCCATATCGTGGAAGAAGGCACCCACAGCGAATTGATAGGATTGGATGGATTGTACAGAACCCTGAGTGATATGCAGTTTGCGAGCTAGGTAAAATAGCTTTTAGCTGTTAGCTTTTAGCTTTTAGCAAATGCAGCGGAGAGGGTATTTCTTGATAATTTTCAATAGAGAAGCCCGTCCAATACCGGACGGGCTTCTCTATTGAAAATTAAAAATATGTCTTCCTCTCCGCTGCATTTGCTAAAAGCTAAAAGCTAACAGCTAAAAGCTATTCCTACATATACGGTTTCATTTCTTCATCAATATCCTTACGTAAATCCATCAGCTTTTTCGCGTACCCTTCCATGCTGATTTCATTGGCGGTTTGCGGAATCCACTTAGGTACCGTCACTGTTTTACCCGTATCATCTACGGCAGCAAAAACCATCACACAGTGAGTGGTCTTTGTTTTCTGCTGCTGTCGCGGATTACCGGCAAATACATCGATAGAAATATGCATGCTGGTGTTGCCGGTATAAATAATTTTAGCATTTATTTCTACCAGATCTCCGATAGCAATAGGCTTAAAAAAACGAATACCCCCTACATACACGGTAACGGCATACTGTCCGCTCCAATTGGCCGCACAGGTATAACCTGCCTGGTCAATCCATTTCATAACAGAGCCGCCATGTACTTTTCCTCCGAAGTTCACATCAGAGGGCTCGGCCAGGAAACGTAGGGTGATCGTGTGATAAATAGAATCCATAAGTGTTGTTTACGAACTACAAATTACGAATTAAAAATTATCACCTCCACCCATTTCACCATTGTTTTCTTTGGACTTGTTATTCTTCCGTTTAAACAGGTTGGTATCCATTTTACCGAAACGCCAGGTGGCATTCAGCTTCAGCTCACGGGTAAGACGTTTCCGGTAGCTTTCCTGCTCCGAAAAGCTGGTAGTGGTATAGGAAAGATTACGATCAGTATTGAAAATATCACTGATACCAAGAGAAATAGACAGTGCTTTGTTTTTCAGCATGTCTTTTTTCATCGCCGCATCTGCAGACCATTTCGGTTCCCTTTCTCCCTGTGGCATAATTTGCCTGGACTCGTATTCTGCACTTACCTGGAAGGTGAGGTTCCATGGCAGTTTGGTATTGCTGTTTAATTTACCGAACCAGGTAATACCCTGATTAGATAAGTTACTACCATTACTGGTAGCATTGATTTTTGTTTGCGCCAGGTTCACGTTGGTGGTCAGGTCCCAGATCTTTGTGAGCTGACTTCTCAGGGTAAACTCTGCACCATAGCTGTTCCTGGAGCTTGCATTGATAGGATACTGGAGCAATACGTGCTGCACCTGTCCGTTCAGGTTAAGAGTAGTATCTACATAAAAATCGGTAATAGCATTGGTGGTATTACGATAATATAATGATACCAGCAGGTTATGTTTATGTGCAAAATCTTTCAGGTAAGACAGCTCAAATGAATTTGTGAATTCCGGCTTCAGGTCGGGGTTACCGGTGCTGGCGCTTCGACCGCTATAATCGATCGTTGGCAGCAGGTCCCTGAACCAGGGGCGCCGGATACGGCGGCTATAGTTCAGTTGTACTTCATGATCACCATTAAACTTCTGAGACAGGAATACACTGGGGAAGAAGCTGATCGGGTAACTGATTTTATAGGAAGATTTTTCTCCAAGCCTGGTTTCGCCATC
>NZ_DATCVJ010000287.1:0-2223 GCF_036566945.1 Chitinophaga sp.
TAAATCAGTATAATCCTGAGAAAGACAAAAACTCGCGTCAATAAAAACCGGGGAACGATAAAGCCATTAGCACCAGCAATGGCGGCAAAACATTTTTACCCTTACCAATGGCGCCCAGCCCTTCATTGAGGCGGCGCATGGCCCGGAAAAGCTGCGTTTCCACGGTTCTGGGAGAGATATTAAGGATTTCAGCGACTTCTTTATATTTAAAGCCATCTTCTTTGATCAGCTGAAAGATGCGACGGCACTGGGCTGGCAGGGCAGACACGATCTGGTCCATCTTAAACCGCATTTCTTTCCATTCCAGGTCGCGTTCCAGGTCTACGCTGTTGCGCAGATCAGCGGTATCCGAACCGGAAAGCGGCACTATACGCAAATGGGAATATTGTTCAAGATAATTAAGCGAATGATTTTTCACCGCCACAAAAAGATATACCTCCAGATTCACGATGGGCTCCAGCTCCGTACGACGGTTCCAGAGTTTCACGAATACGTCGGACACAATTTCTTCTGCCGCTTCTTTTACATGTACATACCTGATACAAAAATGCAATAGCCGATCATACAAATGGCGGAACAGGCGGGAGAAAGCCTGCTCATCATCATAACGTGCTATTTGCAGCTGCCATTCACGAATCTCATCCATGCTCATGTGTAGCTAAAACGTTTTTGCTAAATAGACAAAAAAAAAGAATATTTTATGCTGATCGATTTGGTTGACTACTGTAGGGAATCATATTGGCTGGTACCCTTACAGCAGCAATAATAAAAAAAAGGATTAACAAAAACAATAACCCATTCGTTGACCTATAAATTTATTTATACATCTACCAAATTCGCTTTATTTATTTTATACCTACAGTTGTACCACCTTTGCGATGTGAATATATCAAATCATATAAGAATGGAAACAACATTAACAGCGGCCACCGCCCAAAGCCGCATGCCTGCTGCATTGTGGGCATTAACGATCAGCGCTTTCGGCATAGGTACCACAGAATTTGTGATTGTTGGATTACTGCCCGTCATTGCCAAAGACCTGGCAGTGAGCATTCCTTCCGCGGGGTTGCTCGTGAGCTTTTATGCGATTGGAGTCGCTATTGGCGCTCCTATACTTACCGCGTTAACGGCCCGGATACCCCGTAAACAGTTATTGATTTCCCTCATGTTGTTATTTATTGCGGGCAACACACTGGCGGCGTTTTCACAAGGCTACTACCTGTTGATCGCCGCGCGTATGCTGACCGGCTTCGCACATGGGGTATTCTTTTCGGTAGGGGCTACCATCGCAGCAGCTATTGTTTCTCCGGATAAAAGAGCCAGTGCTATTGCCCTTATGTTTGCCGGCTTAACCATTGCCATGGTAACAGGTGTGCCGCTGGGCACTTTTATCGGCCAACAACTCGGCTGGAGGGCCACCTTTACCGGCGTAGCTATATTAGGTGGGATTGGCCTGCTGGCTAATTTGCTGCTGCTCCCCGCCAATATTCCTCATGAGGCGACCGTGAACCGCAAAGCACAATTCGGCGTGCTTTCCAACAAACCGTTGTTGCTGGCATTGCTCACGACCATCCTTAGTTATGCCGGCGTTTTCCTGGTATTCACTTACCTGTCGCCCTTACTAACGGACCTCACTCATATTCCGGCCGGTAAAGTGAGTATCATACTATTAATATATGGTGTAGCAGTAGCCATTGGTAATATGGCCGGCGGCAACCTGGCAAACAAAAATCCGCTCCGCTCCCTCCGGTACATATTAATAGCCGAAGTAGCTGCCATGATACTCTTCACCTTCACCGTGCATCAACCTGTTGCAGCCATCATTAATCTTTTCATGATAGGAGGATTATCATTTGCCACCGTACCTGCATCACAGTTATATGTGGTACAAACTGCAGAGAAGGCGGCCCCGGCTACGGTGAATGTAGCCTCTGCCCTGAATATTGCGGCGTTTAATGCAGGAGCGGCCATAGGCGCTTATGTGGGAGGAAACATTGTGGCGTCTGTACTCGGATTGGGAGCTACTCCCTGGATAGCCGCCATCTTTGTGCTGCTGGCAGCAGGGATCACCATGATCACTTTCAAAAAATAATAACCGCAAAATGCAGCCGGTAACTCCGCTGCATTTTGCTAACAGCTAATGGCTTTACTCACTCCCATCCCTCTTTAATGGCTTTCACCACCATTTCTGCGGAGGTTTTAATACCGGTTTTTTTAAGCATA
>NZ_DATCVJ010000288.1:0-17488 GCF_036566945.1 Chitinophaga sp.
TAGTGATTGTAGGTATCCGGACCGCCCAGGGTATTTAGATACTTCATGTTTTCACTTAACTCATCGGGATAGCCGTTGAAAAATTTATTCTCATTTACAGAACCACTGGGACTACCTTCACCGGAAGCGCCATTGTCAGCACAATAGAAGATCACCGTATTATCAAACTGCCCGGATTCTTTTAAATAATCGACGATCCTGCCGATCTGTGCATCGGTATATTCGGAAAATCCCGCATACACTTCCGCCATATGCGCAAATAATTTCTTTTCGTCTGCATTCAATGTATTCCATGGGCGCACCATATCTGCCGGATTGGCCACATTTTCCGGCAGCGGGTTAATAGGCGTCAGCTTTGTATCCTTCGGCAAAATACCTTTTGCCTTCATACGCTCTAATACCCATCCACGATAAGCTTCATAGCCTTCGTCAAATTTGCCTTTGTATTTAGCAATATAATCTGCCGGTGCATGATGAGGTGCGTGATTAGCCCCTGGATTAAACCACAAAAACCAGGGTTTGGAAGGATTGCTGGCTTTCTGATCACGGATCATTTTTACAGCCTGGTCAGTAAGGTCTTTTGATAAATGATAACCTTGTTCAGGACTATAAGGAGGGTCGATAAAACGATTATCTTCTGTTAAGTCAGGATACCATTGATTTGTTTCACCTCCCAAAAAACCATAGAAGCGATCAAAGCCCATTTGTAATGGCCAGTATGAGCGGCCAGCACCAGAGGCGATGTCCTGTTCCGGCACGTTATGGTCTTTACCGATCCAAAATGTGCTCCATCCGTTATCACGCATAATATCGGCCATGGTGGCACATTCCTGCGGAATTCTTCCACTTGATCCGGGAAAACCATTTGCCCCTTCTGTAATCGAAGCCATTCCATTGAGCGTATGGTTGCGACCTGTCAGAATGGTGGAACGTGTTGGCGAGCATAAAGCACAGGTGTGCCATTGTGTATATGTAAGTCCATTCGCGGCAAGTCCGTCCAGCGTAGGCATGTTGATTGCTCCGCCATATGTGGACCAGGCAGATTGACCGGTATCATCGTACAAAATAATGAGCACGTTGGGCGAGCCCGCTGGTGCGGCTTTGGGAATATAAGGTGCCCAATCTGCCTTGGAATCCCTCACATCAAGCGCTATTTTCCCGTTAAACGCAGGTGCTCCCGAGCTATCACTTCCATTTGCGGTTGTAGTGGTTGATGGCTGGTTACAGCCACTCATGGCGCCCAACCCAACCAACAGTAACAATGCCACCATACGTGGCTTGAACTTGTTTTTCTTCATAATTGCAAATTGTGGATGGAAATTGTAGATGGAAAAGATGTGTATTGTTAAGCAGCATCATTAGGATATCACAGCCTGTTGTTGATCGCTTCCGCAAAAGCAATGGAAGAGTGCCTCAAAATTTTATCCTTGATGCAACATGTTTATTATCAATAAATTAAAACAAGTCCATACCTTGAATGAAGTATGCTGTAGATGTTTATGCAGGAAATGGGAAGATGAACTACCTACCTAACAAACAAAGTTTCTAGCTTTTTGTTTACTGGCTATTTCCACGTTATCCATACATATTTTTAATAATTCAATAAGGTTGACGTCCCCCCATTGCCAGTTATTTCATAATAAATTCAAATAACCAGATTAACTTTCGGAGTTAGAATTCAATTTGTTTATGAAATGGATTACCCGTGAACGACCAAAGATTGATCGGATAGCTTGTCCCTGGCTAATTAAACGTTTTATTGATCCGGAAGCGGAAATTATTTATGTTCCCTTCCCTGAGGTAATAAGCGTGGCTGAAAAGATACATGCCGTGCCCTTTGACATCCCCGGTGTAGAATATACGCACTATAAGGGCCAATGTACGTTTGACTATTTCCTCCAGAAACATGCGCTGTCTGATCCTGCACTTGATCGTATCGCCGCTATTGTAAGAGGGGCCGATACGGATCATCATGAATTTGCCCCACAAGCCGCTGGCCTGGAAGCCATATTTTCCGGGTTGGTCTATAATATTAAAGATGACCAGGAACTGCTCAATGTTGGTGTAGTTATTTATGATGGACTATACAGCTGGGCCACGCATTTATATCACCTTAAACATACCCAGGCAGGACCAGCAGAACAAATGCTGCTGGAATTATTCAACAAATATGTCCATAAAAACGGAAAGCAAAAGACACCTGATTGGGTAAAAGAACTGAAAGCACTTATACAGGATCAGATTGACACGAACCTGAGTCTTACGCTGAAGGATTTATCGAAAGACCTGGATATAAATCCATCCTATGTATCCAGGGAGTTTGCCCGGCACTTTGACAATCTTTCCTATGGAGACTACATCCGGAAACTAAGAATTGAACGCGCTATTGAACTATTAAAATCGTCTGCCTATTCACTCACGGAGATCGCCTATCTCACAGGGTTCTCTGATCAAAGCCATTTCACCAGGATTTTTAAGCAACAAACCGGCAAAACGCCCTCCGGGTATAAAAAAAATCTATTCAAAAGTAAAAACGATACCAGTGACCCATTAAATTTATAGCGCCAAACAAAAATGTTTGACGCTATAAATACACCATTGATGCTTATGGTTGATATACTCGTACATAATCATACACTACACTATCCGGGTAAGTCCCCAATGAAGGGGTACCGCCAAATCCGGTAAGCTCTGTACTTAAAATCATAAACTCGGTACGTTGGGACAAGCCAAAAGTTGTTTCCCAGGTTTTATAACCATCTATATAAAATTTGTAGGTAGAATCTGTCCACAACAACCCAAAAGTATGATAGCCCGTATCAATAGTGGCCACCGGAATTTGTACACCTTGCGACTGATGCGCAGTACCATAACCATTGATATGAATCGTTTGCCAGATTTGTCCAGGTGTGAGGCGGTGATATTCAAAAATATCCACCTCTGCACCATTCACTGCCGGGTTGTTATAAGGTGTATTTCCCATGGTGGGCGACTGTAACCAGAAGGCAATGTGCGGCCCGATGTATTTATTCATTTTAGCCCGGCATTCATAATAACCATATTGTGGATTGTACTTGCCGTCGGTGCTTACCTGGCCAACATAATAAGTACTTCCTTCTTTTGTAACCCGGATTACCATGTTGCCATTGCCATCCAAAGCCACTGTTCTGGCGCCATCCACCGTTGCATATCCTCTAACGCTTCCATTCGAACGATAGCTCCACTTGCTGGTATCCATGGTAGTTCCGGTAAATTCATCGTTCCACACCTGGTGATAGGTAGCCAGAATTTTTTGTACATCGGTAGAATCACTGGCCGTTTCAATGATAGCCAGTGCTGGTCTGTTTGCCGCAGTGGCTTCTCTGGAAGCAATGTTTAAATCGCCGGTGGCATCAAATGATCCGTTGTTCAATAACAGGAAAGATACCTTACGATTAGTGCCAGACAGCGTAGCGTTAACCTTACTGGTTACATCAATGGCATACCAGCCCACCCCGTTTACTGTCAGTTTACCTATATATGCGGTATCCATCGGCGCATTGTTCCAGGTAATATTGCCTTCCGCCCAGGATGTAGTGGTGGTGGCATACACATTGATAGTCCGCGAAGGCGAGGTGTTTACGTGGCTTACATATAAATTAAGTATGGCACTGCTGACACTGGATCCGGTGATGGAGGCAATATCAAATTTCAGATACGATTTCCTGTTGTAGGAGGTCGCATCTGATTTTACTACCAGGTCTGTACTGGTGCCATAATTCGTAGTGGCATACGTTCCATTTCTCACATAAGCATCTTCCACAGATGTAAAATTAACCGTACTTGCTGTCAACAAATTTGCACTGACAGCGGATTTTGGCTTAGCATTGATGGCTTCCAGTTTCATGTCTCGCTGACAACTGAAAAATGCCACTGCCACTATAGCGGGAGCAGCTGAAAACAATAGGATTTTCATTTTTTTCATTCTGTTTGGGTTTTAAGATATTAAGCAAAAATGATCATTCACTTACTGCTACTATGTCCGAATATCCAGATACAACTGTCCCGCAATATAATACCATTGCCTGCAGTCTTTACAGCGATCGTATTTTTTCCTTCCTGCAGCGTTACATCTGCCCAAACTACCCTTCCCAGCGAGTCTGGGCTGGCAGTACCCCTATTTCTATCATTTATATACAGGGTGGCATTCGCCATATTCGTATAGGCCTTTACGCTAGTAACTGCTGAGGCGCGCTGAGAAAAACGTTTTCCCGTTAAATATAACATTGGTTCGGCACTCCAGTTAGCTTTATAGAAATAAAATGCGTCTTTTTTAGTGGTACGATCATAGCTGACAAGTCCTTTGTCGTTGAGTCCATTTATATTCCCCTCTGTTCTGATAGCCGAGCTGAAATCTGCCAGTGCCCAAACAAATTTTCCCCATACAAAAGGCCTTGCATTCAATTCCTCCCAATTCGCCTCGTGATAAGCCGTTTGCCATTCTTCCGGATGGAAATTACCGTCAGCAGCAGGGGCGTTCATTGTTTCCTGGTGTTGCAAAACATTGGCGCCGGCGCCATATTCACTGACAGCGATCGGCTTTCGTGGAAATTGTTTGTGCATATCGTCTGCCCATGTACCAATATCCTTAAATCGTCCTCCATACCAGCCATAGTATTTATTCCAGGCAATCACGTCGCTAACGGTATTGAAATAATCAGTGTCAAGGAATGTAGCGCAGGTAATGATCCTGGAAGAATCTTCTTTTTTTGCGAGCGCCTGAAGTCCGGTTAAAAATTCCCGCGGGTCATCATAATCCAGCTTCAACTCATTAAACAGACCCCAGAAGATAATGGAGGGATGATTATATTGCTGCCGGATCATTTCTCTAAGTATTTGCTGCGCATGTGCCTTCAGTTCAGGAGAATTGATAAAGCCGGTACCGGTATAACCACCCGGCCCTACCAGGGGGATTTCCGTCCACACCACGATGCCACTGGTATCTGCCAATTGATAAAAATAATTTCCATGCGGATAATGCGTCAGGCGCACGGCTGTTGCTCCCGACTCCAGTATGAGTGCCATATCTTTCTGATGGTCTGCCTTCAACAGTGCAGAACCACGATCTTTCACATCTTCATGCAAACCGAAACCATGCAAATCGAGGTGTTGTCCATTGAGTACAAAACCTGTTTGTGCATCCACGCTGAAAGTGCGTACACCTAAGGGTTGCGTTACCTCATCGATCAGTTGATGATCCTGAAACAGCTGTACCGTTACCTGGTAAAGATAGGGATCACGTCTGCCATTCCAAAGATGCGGCTTTTTGATATCGAATGGTTGAAGTAATGCTTCATCGCTGGCGCCAATGATCGTTTGCTGACTCCCTACTATTTGCTGTGCTGCATCTTTAATAATTGTCCGGGCCTCCATTTGATGCCCTTTGAGCGGCAGCGAAAGTTTGGTTAATACCTCAATCCCTGCCTGATAAGTGTTCACGCTGGTTGGCGTGATATATACACCCGGTGAGGCAAAATCCAGCGGGGTAATACAATTTTTATTGGTCACTATCAGCCATACAGAACGATGCAGGCCACCGAACACATTGAAATCACCTGTCAGTGGCAATACATCCATTCTGGCCGCATTGCTTACCTGTACGGTAATTGCATTGTTTGTATCCGCGTTGATATAAGAAGTAATTTCTGCACAGAAGGCCGTATAACCGCCTTTATGCTCCGTAACGAATTTATTGTTCACCAATACATCCGCTACAGCATTGGCGCCTTCAAAATACAGAAATACTCTTTTGTCTTTCCACGCCGGATCATAGGCAAGTTGGCGGTTATAAATACCAGCGCCCCTGTAGTAATGCAACTGACCATTCAGCACATCCGTGGCGTTCCAGGTATGTGGAAGCGTAACAGGTTGTGGTGCAATATTTTTTCGGATATCATAGGAAAAATGAAAATTCCACCCGCTGTCCAGATTCAGGATAGTGCGGGGCATGCCGGCAACGGCGTGGCAAAATAGCGTGATGAAACAAGTGGCTAACGTGATGAGCAATTTCCTTTTCATTATGTTTTGCTGGGCTAAAGGTCCGGATTGAGTGTGTGGGAAAAATGTTTGCCTGCGCCGTAAGACGCAGGCAAACATGGCTGATTAATACTGCAGCTGAAGAACAGGTTTATTAGTACTGGCTTCTTTGCTGTTGAACGACATAAATCCGGCCGAGTTAAATGCGCCGGTATTGAGCAGCAACAGCGACACGGTTTTACTGCCACTCAGCAGCTCTCTGTTGACAGCATTGGTTACATCTATACTGTAAGTTCCTACGGCGCCGAATGTCACCTTCCCAACCAGGGTAGTATCCATAGGCGCATTATTCCAGGTAAGGGTGGTTTCCGCCCAGGTTTTATTGGCCGTACTATATACGTTCACGTTATTGCTAACGGCGCCGCCTCCGTAAATGGTAAGCGTAGCCTTACTTACATTGCGGGTGCCTACTGCTGTAAAATTGAATTTCAGGTAAGATTTGCGTGCATAGGAAGTGGCATCTGCTTTCACAGCCAGGAGCGTATCCGTTTTATAATTAGTGCCGGCATAACTGCCATCACGTACATAGCCATCATCCAGTGAGCTGCCTGCCTGCGAAACAATGGCATGTTGAAATGCGCCTACATCAGGATTACTGGTAGGTAAGGCGTTGCCGGCGAAATCCACTCCACCATTACTACTGATCACTGTACCACCATTACGACAACGGGAAGTATCTGCCACATCATAACCTGCCGCAACACTAAAGCCATTTCCGGTAGCCGGATTTATAAAAGCAGGATTATTGTAGAAGTTGTTGCTGAAGACAGCAGTACCCCAGTTGGCAGCAGAAAAAATGCCGGAAGGATACAGGCAGTTATTGTAAAATTTCATACCCGTACCCATAGTAACATTTGACACATTCCCGATGGTGGACGTAGTATAAATGATGTTGTTGGAGAACGTAGCCACCGCTGCGCCGGAGCCATTATAAACAGCCAGCAGACTGTTGGCCGGGTGTTTTATATAGAAGATATTATTGTAGATCTGACGGTTGTTGTTGGTCGTTTTTTCAAACCAGAAGAGTTTTTTTATTTGCGTGCCAGCAGTACCAATATCGTTTACGCTTACATTGTACCGTACGGTGATATTGTTGGAGTATCCCATAAACAGCATGAATCCACCATTATTATCATGGGTATAGTTATACTCAAAAATATCTCCATCGGTGGCCGTGGCGGTAGTATAGCCATCCGCATCAAATGGTTCTCCGTCGTTGGCACCACCGCCGGTCATGCCATACACTTCATTATGCGACACGATTGTGCCGGTACTGGCAATGGTCCAGATGCCGGCAAAGTTGGCATCCATCGTCATGCAGGCGTTGTACACCGTATTATTCGTGACTTTACTGCCGCTGCTCACAGACGACATGACGATACCATCTCCATAAATATTTTCAATAAGATTATTATCGAAAATGATGTTCTTCAACCTGCTGGCCATATCTGTAGCACCGGTAGTGCGAATACCTTCTACCGAACAATTAGCTACGTGACAGCTTTGTACAAGTACATCACTTAGTTTTCCGTTGATGATGATTCCGCCGGTAGCTTTACTATAATTGGTTTGATTCACCGTAGCGCCATTTACGTTGTGAACGTAACAGTTGCTGATCGTGATATTGGTATTAAATGGTTCTGCCGTACTGCCTCCCCCATTCACCCGAATGCCGGTGGCTGCATAGATAGTACCTGTTGGTACGGTGTTGGTAATTTCAAGATTACTCACGGTCCAATAGGACACTTTATCCAGTAATAAGGTGTTCGTTCCGTTCTGCATACCACCACCATTAATTACCGGCAGCGTCGTACCATTATATTTATCGATGGTGATAGGAGCGCCTGCACTGCCGGAGCCTTTGGGGTGAAGCGTATCGTTCCATACCCCGCCGCTTTTAAACAGGATCTGGTCACCGGGCGCAAAGGTGATGGTGTTCACTTTGGCGATTGTTTTCCAGGCAGCAGTCGTGCTGGTACCGGCATTAGTGTCGTTACCAGCGGGATCTACATAGTAAATGGTGCCCAGGGTAGTTGCCGTCATCAAGCCGGCTTTCCCCTGTGACAGTTTTTGCAGCTGCTCTTTTTTTGCACATGCAACGAGACAGATGCAGCTCACTGAAATGATAGATATTGTCTTTCTCATTTTTTAATAATTATAGGGTAAGAAAAGGCATAAAATGTCATTGTTCACTGTTATAGTCCACTGTTAATCTGTTTATCGGCATAAGGTACAGGCATCCAATATCTCTCTTTGGTAACCGGGTTGATGAGTTTTAAATCATCCGTTGCTTTATTGGCATTGGCAGCTTCCACCAGTTCCAGGCGTTGCAGGTCGAACCAACGGGTATATTCTCCTGCAAACTCCCAGGAACGTTCTGCTACCACTGCATCGGCAAAAGCACTTCCTGATAATCCGGCCGGAAGATCCAGCAGCCCTGCACGTTTGCGGATGCGGTTTACGGCCGTATAGGCATCTGCGTTAGGCGTACCTGTGGAGCGTGCCTGCGCCTCGGCATAGGTGAGCAACACCTGTGCGTAACGCAGCAGCTTTACAGAAAGATCGGTGCCGGAAGTCAGAAAACCGGGTGTAGGCATGTTCACCCGAAACTTATTGTAGTAGGGATGTTTGGTTTGGCCATTCTGCCAGTTAACACTTCCTGCGGAAGTTTTAAAAACCGTATAAAAAGTCACGTCTTTTCTTCTGCCTGCCGGGAAGTTATTGAAGAAGGTAACTTCACAGAAGTAGTCATCCCAGCCGGATTCATCTCCCGGCATGCAAGACTTACCATACAGGGTGCTGGGGTTTCCGCAACTGCTGCAGAATTGAAACGTCAGCACATCTTCCGGCGTATTATTGCTGCTCGTGGTGCCTGTCCATAAACTGCCAAAATCGTCTACCAGGTCAAAACCATAAGTGGCTTTATTGTCCATGACTTCTTTTGCTTTAGCAGCGGCCAGCGCATATTTGGAAGCATCCTTCATTGGATATCCTCCTTCCGTCAGATATACTTCTGCCAATAATGCTTTGGCCGTACCTGCGCTGACTCTTCCTGCGGCCGGCTTGGTATTACCCATCATCACCTCCGCTTTTTTCAGATCCGATTCTATCAGTGCATAAATGTCTGCCGGTTTACTTTTTTGAATGGTCAGTAAGTCAGGACTGTATTTGGAAGTAGTGATCAATGGAATATTCCCCCACAACCGCACCAGCCAGAAATAAGAAAAGGCCCTTAAAAAATAGGCTTCCCCTCCTATTTGTTTGATGTTGGCGGTAGTGCCCACCTTTTCATAATTGTCAATGATGTTATTGGCATTTTGTATCGCCTTATAGCAACCGAGCCAGATAACATTTATCCTGCTGTTGGTGGCGTTGACGGCAAACTGGTCCATCTCCCTAAGTTCCTGTTTATTGCTGGCAGGATGGGTAGTGAGATCATCGGAGCCCATTAAAACAGCATCCAGTGCTGCCGTGGCAAAACCAGATGTATAGCCGTTCTTCAATGGTTGATATACACCTGCCAATGCTGTTTGCAGCCCTTCTATGGTGCTTAACGCGTCATCGCCCACCAGCTGGCCATTAGGATTTTCATTTAGTTCTTTATTGCAGGCTGCTGTCAGCGAAGCCAGTAATAGGATGCAGAATATCTTTTTCATTTTCATGTTTTTTTTGGGACAGTTGCTATTAGAATCCAATTTTCACGCCGCCGGTAATTGTTTTTGCATTGGGATAGGAACCATAGTCAATGCTTTGGTTAACATCACTCCCCGCCCCCGTTGCAACACTGTTGGTTTCCGGATCAAAACCTTTGTATTTGGTAATGGTAATGAAGTTTACAGCACGGAGATATACCGTAATCCTTGCCTGTTTCACCAATGATGGTGGCAGCTCGTAACTGAGACTGATGTTCTTAAACCGGATGAACGTGCCATCTTCCAGGAACCGCGTGGTTACTGTATAGTTCTTATTGGTTTTGCTGAATGCCGGTATATCGGAAGTTTCATTCTGTTTAGGGATATACCTGTTTTTGATATCGGCAATGGTCGCCTGCCGCATATCTGAGTTAGCAGTAATACCTGCCGCATAGGTGTAATCGAGTTTATCATATCCTCCCAGCGACTGCACAAATATATTCAGCGTAAATCCTTTCCAGTTAAAGGTATTATTCCAGCCCCATGAATATCGGGGAAGCCCATGACCGATCATATGGAAATCACTTCCGTCTATGATTTTGTTACCATCCACGTCCAGGTATTTTGCGTCTCCCGGTGCGTTGCCATAAGCTGCTGCCGCTGCCGCTTCTGCGGGTTTCCAGGTGCCAAGATAGCTGAGTCCCCAATAGGTGCCCAGTGGCTGGCCGGGAATGATCATAAACTCTGGTTGCGGCGACAGTCCGGAGCCTACATTCGTGCCGGAAGGAATATTTTTATCTGAATACAGTGATACTACTTTGTTGCGCAGGAAAGAAATATTGAAGGCACTGTTCCATGTCAACGCAGCGCTGCGTATAATATCGCCGGATACGGCCAGTTCAATTCCTTTGTTATTTACTTTCCCTACGTTGGACAGCACACTGCCTCCACCCATATAATTGGGGATAGGTACGGAGAGCAAAAGGTTGCTGGTATTTTTATTATAGTAATCGGCAGTGATAGAAAGACGGTTGTCAAACATATCCGCATCCAGGCCGATATCCCATTGCCGCGTAGTTTCCCATTTCAGGGCCGGGTTTCCCGGATTGCCTAAAATGATACCGGGCGTTACGCTGCCGGGTATTAAAGTGGTGCTTACGTTTTGGTAGGGTGTAAGTGTTTGATACGGGTTGATGGCCTGGTTGCCTGTTATCCCGTACCCAGTACGGATTTTGAGATTATTGAGAAAATGGGCATTTTTCATAAAATCCATTTCGCTCAACTTCCAGGCAATACCAACAGATGGAAAGGTGCTGTATTGGTTGCCGTTCTGAAACTTGGAAGAGCCATCTCTCCTTACGCCTGCAGTTACATAATAGCGGCCTTCATAATCGTAGTTTACTCTTCCCAGGAATGATAATAGTTTATAGTCGGTATAACTTGTACCCACACCATACGTTTGCGCCAGCGACAGATTATAATATTCCAGGCCGGGATAGGTTAAACTATTGGCATTGGCATTAAAGCCTCTGGAAGTGAAGGACTGATATTCCATAACGCCGGTAACCGTGAGCTGGTGCGCATTATTAAACAGATGACTATAGGTGAGGTTGTTGGTGCTTTGAATGCCGATATTCTCGCTGGAGCCGCGGCTGGAATTGGCTTGTCTGGATGTATTAATAGTCGGGCCGGTATATCCCAGTGACTGTACATTACTATAATTCACCGCGCCGGTTACATCCAGTGTAAGGCCGGGAACAAATTCATATTTAAGACCGGCAATGGTAGCAAAGTTTGAGTTATGGGTAATTCTTCGCTGATCCATGGCCAGTGCTAACGGGTTAAATGAAATGGAACCTACCGGATCATTTAACGTAAAATTGCCCATGCTGTCCCTTACCGGTACCGTAGGCGCCCAGGCAATGGCTTGCGTAACCGGTGCGTCTCTTCCGGTGATGCCGGTGTTGCGGGTTTCGTTTCTAACGGCATAGGCATTTAAGTGTAGCGACAATTTTTTGTACAACTGGGAGGTAAGACTTGCCCTTAAGGCATACCTTTTCAGGGAGGAATTGACAATGATACCTTGCTGGTCGAGGAAGTTCCCGCTGGTATAAAAACGGGTTTTATCATTGCCTCCGGAAATATTCAGTTGATATTCCTGGCTGGGTGCTGTTCTGAAAATCTGATCCTGCCAATTGGTGCCACCATTGGTTTTGAAATTAGCGATCTGGCTGTCGGTATAAATAGGGGAAGCGCCGTTGGCAAGTGCGTTCGCGTTGGCAGTAGTAGCAAAATCTGCGGCATTGAGCAGGTCCAGTTTCTTCAATACCTGTGCGCTGGAAAACTGACTCATTAGTTCAACGTTGGTTTTTCCTGCTTTCCCTTTTTTAGTGGTAATGGCAATAACGCCGTTAGCGCCCCTGCTGCCGTATATCGCGGTAGAGGAAGCATCTTTCAGCACATCCATCGTTTCAATGTCGTTTGGGTTCACCGTGGAGGGGTCTGCCCCTACAAAGCCATCGATCACGTATAGCGGGTTGTTGTCGCCTTTGATGGAATTATTCCCCCTGATCCTGACGGACACCTCTCCGCCGGGTGCACCGGCATTGGAGATCACCTGTACTCCGGCGGCGCGTCCCTGGAGGATCTGTTGCACGTTTACGACCGGTTGTTCTTTAAAGTCCTTTGTGGAAACGGAGGAAATGGCCCCGGTCAGGTCTTTCTTTTTCTGTGTTCCGTATCCCACCACGACCACATCTCCTATGTTGGTCACCTTTGAAGCCATCGTAATAGTTAATGGCCGGCCGCTGTTATTTAAGGCCACTTCCTGGCGGTTATACCCCACCGCCGTAAGAATAAGCGTTTCTACCGGCAGGGCATCAATCGAAAAATTACCGGATGCGTCGGTCAGCGCCCCGGTCGTTTTCCCCTTTACCTGGACACTGATACCCGGCACCGGAATACCATTTTCATCTTTTACTGTTCCTGTAACTTTTTTTACCTGTGCCCATAGGCCCAGCGGAAATAGCAGGACGCTAATTAGAAATAGTCGTGAAAACATAACGTTTAGTTTTGGAATTTACTCTGGGCAAGATATCCTTCGAAGGGCGGCAGGATCGGGTAAAATCGGAAATAAAATGGGTGAAAATTGTAAATTCAAATAAAAAACAGGCTTTTTTTCCTATCCTGCAACACGAACGTTATGATCCGATCCAGCAAATTCATTCAATAAAGCATGCTCGTTGCCAAGATGCCAAAATCCAGTATACTGATAGTTTTGTTGCTATCGGTCCTGCACCTGAACGGGCAGCAATTACTTTTTAACCGGCTCACCTCCGAAGAGGGACTGGCTCCTGGTGCTGTGCTCTGCATTGCCCAGGATAGTAATGGCTTTATGTGGTTTGGTACACAAAATGGTTTAAACAGATTCGACTCGCGCCGGTTTAAGCACTATAAAAGTTCCGCCAGTAAGTATCAGGACGTACCCGAAAACTACATCACCCGTTTGCTGGTCGATTCCCGCCACGGCCTTTGGGTGGGTACACGGAATGGGTTGAATAAGTATAATGCCATAACGGACCGGCTTGACTCCATTCCACTAACGGATAAACGAACAGACGCCGGTGTGAGTATCAGTTGTCTTTATGAGGACCGGCAAGGCAATATTTGGGTATGGTCGTCGGCCGGATTGTTCAGACTCGATAACAGGGAGAGGAACAGATTTAAGGCAGTGGCCATCCCCGACTCTGTGGCCGGCATGGCAGACAACAATAGCCTCCGCACCATTTACCAGGACCATACCGGCGCCTATTGGATTGGCTCCTCGCTGGGCCTTACCCAAATGACGTATGAAAATGGCAAAGCCGTATTCAGGTCTTTCCGGCATAACAGCCGCGATGCGGCAAGCCTGAGTGATAACTATGTTACGGTGATTGTTGGCGATAACGCCAACCGCCTCTGGGTGGGTACCCAACAGGGAGGCTTTAACTACTACAACCCCATCAAAAAATCTTTCATACGTTATCAGTCATCTTCCCCCAATGGTTTGGTAAATAATAATATAAGAGATATTAAAACAGACTCCCTTGGCAGGTTGTGGATAGGCACGCAGGGCGGCATCAGCATTTTCAATCCTGACAACGGGAGCTTCCTTAACTATCGGTCAGACCCCAATAATATACAGTCGCTCAGCCACAACTCCGTATACAGCATCTTCCTGGATCAGCATGCCACTGCCTGGATTGGCACCTACTGGGGAGGTGTGAACAGTGTAGCGTTAAACAATACCCCTTTTCATATATACAAGACCGGTAGTTTCCCGCAGGGCATCAATAATAATGTGATCAGCGCTGTTACGGAAGATGCCGCGCACAATTTATGGATAGGTACCGAAGGCGGCGGATTGAATTTTCTCAACAGAACAACGCAGCAGGTGACGATCTATCGGCATATCCCGACAGACAGTACCTCTATAGGGTCGGACCTGGTAAAAGTGATTTATAAAGATACAGATGGCAATTTCTGGATTGGCACCCATGGCGGAGGATTGAATGTATTCAATCCCGGCACAAATAATTTCACCCGCTTTTTTTATAAAGAGAATGATCCGGTTCAGCGCAGTTCGGAAATATTGTCCATGCTGGAAAGTAAAGAAGGCATTTTCTGGATCGGCATGCAAACGGGTTTGCTTGCATTTAAAAGAACAGGCAGATCCCTATCTCATCTCCCCGAAAAAAATCTTACAAAAATTGTGGGAACAAATTCCGTAAAAGCGATGCTGCAAGCTAAAAACGGGGATATATGGGTAGGGACTTCCCGTGATCTTTTTTTGATGCAGAAAAGCGATGGCCTCCTACATCGGTTTTCCATGAAAGATCATCTGCCCAGAAATAATATCAATAGTATCCGGGAAGACCAACAGGGACAGATCTGGATTGGATGCGCCTTTGGTGGTCTGGCACGTTATACACCCGGTAACAGCACTAAAAAATTTGAGGTCTATACAAAAGAAAACGGGCTTCCGGATGATAACATTACCGCCATGCAGGCAGACATGCACCATAACCTGTGGATCAGCACCGGGAACGGTTTATGCAAGCTGGATGTACAACACATGACATTTAAAAATTACAATAAAAGTGATGGTCTGGCCGGTAATATCTTTAATATCAACTCCTGCTTTATTACCAGTAGCGGGGAGATGATGTTTGGCGGATATAATGGAATTACCTTTTTCCATCCGGAAGAAATTAAAGAAAACCTGTATGCACCGCGCACTTTCCTTACCGGGTTGAAGTTATTTGATCATAACATGGCAGTCGATGCCGGGGACGGCATACTAAAGAAAGAAATAAGCCTGGTGAACGACATCTGTTTTACCTATCAGCAAAATGTATTCACGCTCGAATTTGCTTCGCTCAACTATGTACAGCCGGACAAAAACGCTTACGCCTATACGTTGAAAGGCTTCGATAAAAAATGGAATTACGCCACCACGCCGGCGGCTACTTATATGAATCTTCCGCCGGGAGAATATGACTTCATGGCGAAGGGCACCAACAACGATGGCATCTGGGGAGCACCCGTCAGTTTGCATATCACCGTACTCCCTCCTATCTGGAAAACAGGCTGGGCTTATGCCGTATATTGTTTGCTGATGGCGGCTATCGTTTTTTTTGTGATCCGCTTTTTTGTGTTGAGGTCATTGATTCGTCGCGATAAAGAGCTCACGCGGCTGAAGCTGGATTTTTTCACCAACATCTCCCATGAAATGCGTTCCCGATTATCGCTGATCATCGGACCGGCAGAAAAATTATTATTAATCAATAAAGAAGATTACGAAAATACCCGGCAGCTACAGGTTATCAGAAAAAACTCCGAAAGTCTGTTGCACCTGCTGACTGAATTAATGGATTTCAGAAAAGCAGAATCCGGAAATTTGTCGCTGCACATCGCGCATCAGGATATCGTTGCCTTTATGCGGGAGATCTTCTTCACCTTTGAAGACCGGGCTTTATCCATGAACATTCAGTATGAATTTGTGAGTGCTTCGCCGGCCATCACCCTCTTCTTCGACCGGGAGCAACTGGAAAAGGTATTCTATAACCTGCTCTACAATGCATATAAATTCACGCCCTCAGGAGGCCATATCAGCACTACCATTGAAGATAAGGCAGATACGATTATTATCTCTATAAAGGATTCCGGCCGCGGAGTGGCGCCGGAAAATCTGCCCAAATTATTCACCAACTATTTCCAGGAAGATGACCAGGACAGCGACAACAAAGGCTATGGCATAGGTCTGGCGTTGGCAAAGAGTATTATTGAACTGCATGGTGGCACTATTGCAGTAGACAGCACACTTACGGACAAAGGTAATATGACTGTCTTCACGGTCACCTTGAAAAAAGGTAATCGCCATTTTGATCGCGCTGTAAAAATGGATCATCCTATCCTTATTGAAAACAATGACAAGAAGGCTTTCCCATTAACCATCGTATCCGACCTGCTGCCCAAACCGGCAACAGATGCCCCCACCACATCAGAAAAAAAATACACCATTTTACTGATAGAAGACAATGAAGAGATGCTGCTTTTTAACCGGGAGATGCTGGAAAATCATTACAATATTCTCAGCAGCAACAATGGCACCGATGGCTGGAATGTAGCAATAGCAGCAATTCCGGACATTATTGTAAGTGATGTGATGATGCCCGGCATGGATGGATATACGTTATGTCATCAGCTTAAAAGTGATGAAAGGACCAATCATATCCCCGTTATTTTACTAACGGCCATGTCTACCTCTGCGCAGCAGTTAAGCGGCTTACAGAAGGGCGCTGATGTTTATCTTACCAAGCCATACAGCATTCATATGCTGGTACTACACATCGGCAATCTGTTAAGTTTGCGCGAAAAAATACATGCCCGCTTAGCGAAGCAATTAGCACTTCCGCTTAACAATACCCTCACCGCTCCTGTCTTTACCAACGAAGAGGAAACCGCTGTAGTCCAGGATCCGTTTCTGATCCGGGTAATTGACATCATCGAAGAAAATATGGACGCGCCAGGTTTCAGTGTAGATGTGATTTCCCGCAAGCTGGCTATGAGCAAGCCTATTCTTTATAAAAAATTGCACATGCTCACGGGGCTTACTGTCAATGATTTTATCAAAGCCATACGCATGAAAAAAGCAGTCAGCTACCTGGAGGAGGCGGCGTTTAATATCAGTGAAGTAGCGTATAAGGTGGGGTATAGTGATCCAAAATATTTCAGCCGGGAGTTTAAAAAGCATTTCGGAAAGGCGCCGAGGGAGTGGAAACGGAAAGAATAGGTTAAGTAGTCTCTTCAACTAATCGCCTACCTAAGCCATAACGTTTGCCCCTATGCGTTGGAATAATTGGATTACGAGCCAGTACAGCCATATAGAAATAATAAGAAGAATTTCATAGCAGTATAAAACGATCAATGTGTCCCCCTCGGAATAAGGGGTAGGCAGCACATGATTTATAATATTAAACGACCTCCAAATTGTCCTGCGATATAACGAGATAGTAACCGTATAGTATTGTTTTCATGAATAATGCTATACGGTTTGTTTATAGTTTCAATGCAAGACTGTCTCCGTTAAATGTCAACTCCCGCAAATATTTATATTCCCCATTTTGCTGCTGTAAAACGCATTGCTCCCAAAAGCGATCATCATCCAGCGTGCAGGAAGAATTAAGGTAACTACAATCACCCCAATAGGTAACCGCCTTCAACTGACTAATAACGCATTC
>NZ_DATCVJ010000289.1:0-10359 GCF_036566945.1 Chitinophaga sp.
CGGCTTACAGGGAATGGACTTATGATAACTTTCATGAAAATGGCAAAGATATCTATCAGTTACTGGGTAAAGAAAATATAGGTACCCGGGTAAAAACCAGCGGCAGTATAGCTCAGCCACTGGTTGCCGCCATTAAAAAGGAGATCCCCGGTGTAAAGTATACTACTTTTATTGCCGATGATAATCTCCCGGTGAAATATGGCGCCAATCATTATTACCTGGGTACCCAATTGGTGAACAATGATTTTTTGAAGATGTTTACTTTCCCATTACTGAAGGGAAATAAAGATCATGCCCTAGAGCAGCTGAACCAGATTGTGATCACAGAAAAGGCAGCACACACGCTGTTCAAGAACGAAGAACCGGTAGGTAAAGCCGTAGAGGTGAAGTTGGGCGAAAAATGGCAGCCCTTCATTGTAAGTGCAGTGGCGGCTGATATTCCGGACAATTCAGGAATGAGCTTTGACCTGCTGATCCGCTTCGAGAATGAACCGGGTTACGCCAGCACCAAAGATGAATGGAATGCATCTAATTTCCCCGTGTTTGTACAATTGGACCCGGGCGTAAACCCTGCTTCTTTCGAAAAAAATATTACTCCGTTATTACAGAAATACTATAAAGGGAAAATTGAAGACCTGGAAAAGAATGGAGGGGCCAACGCTAAAAGCAGCACCTTATTCTGGATGGAGATCCTGCCGTTAAAAGATTTTCATTTAGATCCCAACAGCAACTACGGCAGCGGCCTGAATAAATTTTATCCATGGCTAATGATTATCCTGGCAACACTGATTATCAGCATTGCCTGTATCAACTTTATTAATCTTTCTATTGCCCGGTCTTTCGGACGTAGCGGAGAAATAGGTTTAAGGAAATCGCTCGGCGCGCAGGATCGTCAGCTGATGTTGCAGTTCTGGGCAGAAGCTTTTCTGCTGTGTTGTTTTGCACTTCTACTGAGCGTGTTGCTCATGATATCGATTCTGCCTTATTACAACCAGGTATTTGGTCATCACCTTGCCCTGGGAATCTTCCGTAATGTGGGCGTAGTAGCGGGTGTAGTGATTGGATTTTTTGTGATCACCCTGCTGGCGGGTGGCTACCCGGCCTGGAAAGTGGCCAAAATAAATATTGTGGAAGTGCTGAAAGGCAAACTGGGGATGGGCAAAAGCAGCGGTGTACGCAATGCATTGATCATTGTACAGTTTGTGGTAGCCGTTGTCCTGATCAGCTGCACGTCTATCATCTGGCAACAACTCAGTTTCATACAATCGGCCCCATTAGGATACAACGCTACAAAAGTGATCAGTATTCCATTGGATAATGCGCCACCATCGGCTATCGCTGCCATGCGTAACAGGCTCGCCGAATTCCGGGAAGTAAAGAGTGTTACCGCCAGCATGCTGAACCTGGGACTGGGAAAAGATGGTTCCTCCGGCAACTGGACCAGGGGATTTTCGTATAAAGACAAGCACATTACCACACAATACCTGGGGGTAGACTATGACTACGCCACTACACTGGACCTGAAGATGTTGGCTGGTCGGGACTTTTCCCGCAATTACGGTACAGACAGCACTGCGGTGATTATTAATGAAGGAATGGCCAAACAGCTGGGGGTAGCTGATCCGATAGGGATGACATTTAGCATAGGAGACGATGCCCCGGTACATGTAATCGGGCTGGTAAAGGATTATCATTATGAATCATTGCGTAAGAAAATAGATCCATTGGTGATGGTCATGAATGAACCATCTACCCTGTCTTATATTTTCGTAAAGGTAGAAACACCGAATCCGGTAGCGTCGCTGAAAAAAATTGAAGCTACCTGGCGGAAAATGAATCCACTGGCAGAAAATGATGCTTCTTTTCTGGATGAAAATACACAACGGCTGTATCGGCAGGAACAGCGGTTTTCAAAAATATTTATGACCGGCGCTATCCTCGCCGTCATTATTTCCGGTATGGGATTATTTGCGATCGCCGTGCTGGTAATGGCGCAGCGGAGAAAGGAGGTAGGTATCCGTAAAGTACTGGGCGCTTCTATCAGCGGCATTGTATTGTTGCTGTCAAAAGATTTTCTGCGCCTGGTACTGGTGGCTGTAGTCATTGCTACACCCGCCGCCTGGTATTTTATGTATCGCTGGCTGGAGAACTTCGAATTCCATGTAAACATACACTGGTGGGTATTTGCAGTAGCCGGATTGGTGGCAGTAGTGATTGCTTTTTTAACCGTGAGTATGCACTCAGTGAAAGCCGCATTGGCGAACCCGGTGAACAGCCTGAAAAGAGATTAATATTTTAAACAGCATTTGTATGTGGCGTAATTATTTGAAAACGGCCGTTAGAAATCTTACTAAACGCAAACTGTATTCGGTGATCAATATCACCGGGTTAGCAGCGGGTATCGCCTGCTTTATATTGTTGGCGCTTTATCTTCAAAACGAATGGACGTATGATCAGTTCCACACCAATGCTGCACAGCTATACCGTATTCGTACCGATTATGGGGAGAAAGATCAACCGGTTACCCATACTGCTTTGACGTTTAATGCACTCGGTAATGTAGTAAAGGATTATCCGGAAGTGAAGCGGATGTCGAGGGTATATCCTTACGCCAGTACGGTAAAGTATGGCGATAAAGTAGCCAACGAGCAACGTTTTATTTATGCTGATCCTGCATTTTTTCAGCTCTTTTCTTTTCCGTTGATCTCCGGCAATGCTGCTACGGTACTGGATGGTCCTAATATGGTCGTGTTGTCGGCGTCGATGGCAAAAAAGTATTTTGGTACCACAGATGTAGTAGGCAAAACCCTGAAAATAAATGATAAAAAGGAGTATCAGGTGACCGGTGTAGCACTGGACGCTCCGGCTAATACACACCTGAAATTTGATTTCGTGGCCAGCTATGCTTCTTTAGGGCAAAAAGATAACTGGAATGCACCTAACTATTATACCTATGTACAAGTAGCCGATAATGCCGGAGCAGAAGGATTACATAACAGGCTGGTTGGCCTGATAAAGGAGATGATGCAGGGGGTGACCAGGAACGGTGCTACACTCGATTTTGTACCTGAACCAATCACCGGTATTCACCTGCATTCTATTGCCGGCAACTCCACAGAAGCAGGTGGCGATGTTCGTTACAATAATATTCTGGCCGTGGTAGCCATCTTGTTGTTGCTGATTGCCTGCATTAATTTTATGAACCTGGCTACCGCCCGCTCCGCCGACAGGGGCCGGGAAATAGGAGTGCGCAAGGCGCTGGGCGCTGTACGCGGACAAGTGTTCTGGCAGTTTATGGCAGAATCTACCCTGATCACTGGTTGCGCCATGGTGATAGGCGTGATCCTGGCATTGATACTACTCCCTTCTTTTAATAATATGGCCGATAACAGGCTGAGTATGGGCCTGGCCAATGGTTACCGCATCTATGTTTTACTGGGCCTGGTATTTTTGGGGACTACTTTTTTTGCAGGTACCTATCCGGCCGTCATGTTGTCCCGATTCAAGCCGGTACAGGTGTTGAAAGGCAGGTTGACTTATACCACAGGTGGTAGTCTCCGTAAAACGCTGGTGGTGTTTCAGTTTGCCGCTTCGGTGTTCTTCATCATCTGTACACTGGTGGTGGGCAATCAGCTGCATTATATTCAACATAAAAAATTAGGACTCGAGAGAGGACATGTGCTGGTATTGTCTGGCGATCATATTCATTCGCAGTTGCTGGCAACGCTTAAAACCCGGTTATTACAGCAACCGGATATCCAGGAAGTAAGCGCCTCTTATGATTCGCCGGTGGCGGTTGGGGGTGGTTATACCATTGACAGGCTGGAGGGCAAGCCAGCCGATTATAGCATGAATGTTACGGCCATCCCGGTAGAAAAAGATTATCTGCGTACCATGGGCATCCGCCTTATCGCGGGGACCGATCTTACAGCCACCGATGTACTGGATGTACAGCGGCCGGATAGTGCGAGGGTTAACCATTTCTTTTTAAATGAAACCGCTGTTCGCCACCTGGGTTGGAATCCGGAAGAAGCCATCGGGAAAAGAATGGTCATGAATGGCCGCGTAGGTGCGATTCAGGGCGTTATGCAGGATTTCCATTTTGCCTCCATGAAAAGCAAAATTGAACCCATCATTGTTTTTCCTGAGTATGATTATTTTGGAGAAATATTGATTAAAACTTCCGGCAAAAACGACCAGCAAGCCATTGCCGGTATAGGAAAGATCTGGACGGAATACCTGCCGGGAATACCATTTGAATACCACTTCATGGATGAAGATTTCAATAGCTTATACAAAACAGAATTCAGGACGAGTACCATACTCACCACTTTTTCTACCATCGTGATCCTGGTGTCCTGCCTCGGATTGTTAGGACTGGCGGCTTTTACAGCCGAACAGCGTACCCGCGAAGTAGGTATCCGTAAAATAATGGGTGCTTCTCCGGCCAACGTAGTCGCACTGTTATCTAAAGATTTTATTAAGCTCGTGCTCATCGCACTTTGTTTGGCAGCTCCTATAGCCTGGTATGCCATGCATAACTGGCTGGAAGCATTCGCCTATCATACTCGTCTGAGTGTATGGATTTTCCTGCTTGCCGGCGCCATGGCTATTGTAATCGCGTTGCTGACAGTGAGTCTCCAATCGGTGAAAGCCGCATTAATGAACCCGGTTAAAAGTCTCAGGGCCGAATAAATCATCGTATTATGTTTAGAAATTATCTACTGGTATCATTAAGAAGCATCTGGCGTAATAAAGTGTTTTCCCTGATTAATATCATGGGCCTTGTAGTGGGTGTTACCGCCGCACTGGTGGTGTATTTGCTGGTGCATTATGAAAACAGTTTTGATAAATTTCAAAAAGATGGTGACCGTATGTATCGCGTGGTATCGCATATTTATTATAGTGGCGACAGCGTGAAAAATTCCGGTGTAGCCGTACCCGTGGCGGCAGCCATGCGGGAAAATATACCAGCTGTCAATACTGCATCGCTCTTTTTTGTAAATGATGTAACGGGAAGGATTACGATAGGTGGCAAGGATTTTAAGAATAAGAGCGACATCATTTATGCCGATAAAAGCTATTTCGACCTGATTAATTATCAGTGGCTGTATGGAACCCCGCAAACATCCTTACAGGAACCTTTTACTGTAGTACTAACCGAAAGCAGGGTGCAGACCTACTTTCCGGGATTAACACCCATGCAGGCCATTGGGAAGGATATTATTTACGACGATACCATTCACGCAACAGTGACCGGCGTGGTAGCTGATCTGAAAGGAAATACAGACTTTAATTTCAAAGAGTTTATTGCCCTTTCCACGGCTTATACCGGCAGCCTTAAAAATATTTTTATATCAGATAGCTGGAATAATACCAACGCGGCTACCCAATTGCTGATAAAGTTGAAGAGCACTGCAGATGTTGACCATGTAACGAAACAACTGGCCGCGTTGAGTCATCAGCACAGCGAAGGGGAGGAGGCGCCGATTCTGAAATTACAGCCCCTGGCAGATATTCATTTCAACAGTGATTACGGCGGATTTAATCGCATTGCCAGCAGATCGCAGCTCTTCTCTTTTGGAATGGTGGCGGTGGCATTGCTGGTGCTGGCTGCGATCAATTTTATTAATCTTACTACTGCCCAGGCAGCACGGCGGGCGCGGGAAACTGGTATCCGGAAATCAATGGGCAGCACCACGCGGCAACTGATGACGCAGTTTCTCAGTGAAACATTTCTGCTGACACTGGCGGCCGGTTTGTTGTCCTTACTGATTGCACCGGGATTTTTGTTAGCCTTCCGGTCATTTTTACCGGAAGACTTGTCCAGCGCAGCGTTGTATACGGCGCCGGTATTATTTTTTCTATGCGGCTTATGCGCAGGCGTATCCTTACTCGCAGGAATCTATCCTGCGCTGGTGTTGTCACAGTTTCAACCGGTGGCAGTATTGAAAACGCAGGTGAATGCGGTAGGGGGCAAAGTATGGCTGCGTAAAACACTGACTATCTCCCAATTTGTGGTAGCACAGGTTTTTATTATTGCTACCATTATCGTGAGTAAACAAATTCATTATTCCATTAACAGGGATCTTGGGTTTAGGAAAGATGCCATCCTGGTGGCTAACACACCCTTTTATGATGTACAGGGTACCCGGCGCCAGGCGCTGCAGGAAAAGATTGCTGCCATACCGGAAGTCGCCATGGTAAGCAGGGGGAACAGGGAACCTATTATTAACGGTACCATTACCACCACCTTTAATTATAACGATGGTAAAAAAGATATCGCCAGAAATATGGAGATGCGCTATGGGGATAGCAATTACATACAGCTGTATGGTTTGCAGCTGCTGACGGGAAGAAACTTGCGGACGTCAGATACTATTTCCGAATGGGTGCTGAATGAAAAAGCGGTGGAAGCATTTGGATTCAAACATCCGCAGGATATCATAGGCGTTACTATTAATGAACACCCCGTAGTGGGCGTAGTCAAAAACTTTAATGCAGGCAGTATGCGCAGCGTCATTCCGCCACTGGCTATCAGCAGCTGGGCCGATCGGCAGCATCGCAATATGCATATACTGTTGAGAGACCCGGGTGAGGGTGGTATAGTCTGGAAGCATGCCATCGCCAAAATTGAAAAAGCCTGGAAAGAAGTATATCCCCGTGAGGAATTCAACTATAAATTTCTGGATAAAAGCATAGAAGCACTGTATAAAAGCGAGCAACGCACAGCTACCTTATTAAACTGGTGTGCTGGCCTGGCATTTTTTATCAGCGCACTGGGATTACTGGGGCTGGTCATTTTTACCACCAACCAGCGTACCCGGGAAATAGGCATCCGGAAAGTATTGGGTGCTACGGCCTGGCAGATGATCACATTGCTTACCTCCGACTTTATGAAGCTGGTAGGTGTTGCGTTCGTACTGGCCATCCCGTTATCCTGGTGGGCTATGCAGCATTGGCTATCTTCCTATGCCTACCGTACACCGGTGAGCTGGTGGGTATTTGGGATAGGAGGTGGGGTAATGGCCCTGCTGGCCCTGGCCACCATGAGTATTAAAATTATACGGGCGGCATGGAGCAACCCGGTCAACGCATTAAAATCTGAATAAAGGCAGACAATTACTTTTAATTATATTGCTATGCCCATATGCAGCAATATCACAATTATCAAAAAACAAATTAACCGATCATGATACAATTGCAGAAAATTTCCAGGCATTACCCGGTTGGATTCGGAAAAAATTACATCCTGAAAGATATTGACCTCACCATTAACGAAGGAGAATTTGTATCTATCATGGGACCTTCCGGTTCAGGGAAATCCACACTGCTGCACATTATGGGGCTGCTGGAAGAGCCGTCCGAAGGACAATACCTGTTTGAAGGAGAGCGTGTAGATAGAATGAATGAAAAAAAACGTACCCAGCTGCATCGTGGGTCCATTGGCTTTGTGTTTCAGGCATATCACCTGATAGATGAGCTGACCGTTTACGAAAATATTGAAACCCCTTTACTGTATAAGAATATACCTGCTTCGGAAAGAAAAAGCCGGGTGGCAGATGTGTTGGACCGCTTCAATATGGTAGCTAAAAAAGACCTGTTCCCTAACCAGTTATCTGGCGGACAACAACAGCTGGTGGGTATTGCCCGGGCTATTGTGGCAGAACCACGCGTTATCCTGGCCGATGAGCCTACCGGTAACCTGCATTCTGACCAGGCGAAAGTTATCATGCAGTTGTTCAAACACCTCAATGAGCAGGATAAGATCACTATTATACAGGTAACCCACTCAGACGTGAACGCCACTTATGGCAACCGCGTTATCCAGATCCGCGACGGTCAAATACAACCGTAGGGCAGGTCGTTTTTTAGAATTTTGTAAAAAAAAGATTATGTTGTACACTCAATTAATGAGGTATACTGCCATACCTGTTAAATTTTTGCCTTCTATCAAGAAAGGTGGAAAAGTATCATCACAATTATTATATTTTTGGTATGTTATGAGAATATCCCGAATAGCAGGAGTAATCCTGATTTTATTGTTTGCTAACATATCATCCGCTGTAGCACAGGATACGTGGAGCTTGCAACGTTGCGTGGATTATGCCTTGCAAAATAACCTGACGGTTAAACAACAAGTGGTGCAAAAACGCCTCGCTGATCTGACCTTACAACAAAGCCGGTTACAAATGATTCCCGGTTTTAGCGGTGATGCCAGTGCAGGCTATTCTGATGGTAGGGTCGCCAGTTTGAGCGATAACCAATACGTGAACCAGTCGGTATTCAGCGCCAGCGGCGCCATTAATATGCAGGCCAATCTGTTTAGCTGGTTTTATCAGCAAAGAACCATTGCGGCCAACAAACTGGATGCACAATCCAACAGCTTCCTGCTGGAAAAAGCAAGAAATGACCTGGCCTTTAATGTGGCTACCGCTTTCCTGCAGATACTACTGAATATCCAGACCGTTAACGTAAACGAGGAAAACGTAAGGCTCACCAATTCTAACCTGGACAATACCAAAAAACTGGTGATTGCAGGTTCTGTACCGGAAAGTAATCAGGCCGACCTGGAAGCCCAGCTGGCACAGGACAGTACCAACCTGGTAACCGCGCAGAATAATGTGATCCTTTCTATTCTCCAGATAAAAGCCTACCTCAATCTCGGATTTGAAATTCCATTTCAACCGGAAGTACCGGCTAATATCGGCAATCTGCCCCTGGCTCCTTTACAGGAAATGGCGCCGGAAATGGTATACAGCGCCGCGTTAACGAATTATCCTTTGGTAAAATCCGATGCGTTAAAAATTCAGAGCGCCACTAAGGCATATCAGGCCAGCAAAGCACAACTGTACCCAAGTTTGAGTATAGGCGGTAATATAAACACTTACTATGCAAATAACTACTACGATCAGTATGGCAAAACATTGTCGTTCCATGATCAGATTAGTAACACCTATAAAAAATCTATTGGGGTAACATTAAATGTTCCTATTTTCAACGGCTGGCAACAACGTACCACCGTAGCTAAAGCGAAAATAAATGTATATAGCCAGGAATTAATCCGGGATCTGGATAACCAGAAACTGAAACAGGATATTTATACGGCCCATGCCAATGCTGTAGCAGCATTACAGAAATATAATGCATCTTCTACCGGGGTAATGGCGGCACAGAAAGCGTATGACTTTGCCACCAAACGCTTCAATCTCGGATTAATGAACACCATTGATTACATCACCACTCAGAGTAAATTATTCAGGGCGCAGGTAGATAAGGTATCGGCCCAATACGATTACATATTTAAAATGAAATTGCTGGAATTCTACAGAGATCAGAAAATATCGCTGTAGCGATGCCGGGAAATTAAATTGCTTTATGAAGAAAAAGACACTTTATTGGCTCATAGGCATACTTTGTTCACTCGTTATTTTGCTCCTGGTACTGAAAGCGTCCGGGGTTATTGGTAAAGAAGAAGGGATTAAAGTTGCAGTAGACAAAGCTTCTAACAGAAATATCATAGAAGTGGTAACCGCCAGCGGGAAAATTTATCCTGAAATAGAAGTAAAAGTAAGCTCCGATGTATCCGGGGAAATTACCGACCTGCTTGTACTGGAAGGTGATTCCGTAAAAAAGGGACAGGTACTGGCACGGATATACGCAGATATTTACGGATCTATGGTAGATAAGGCGGCGGCTTCTGTAAGTCAGCAACAAGCCCAATTGGCCAATTCTTCCGCGGCACTCAACTCCTTTAAAGCCCGGTTGGCCCAGAACAAAGCGGCTTTCGACCGTAACAAAGAATTGCTTGGCCAGAAAGTGATCTCCAGATCAGAATTCGAAACTTCCGAAGCTACCTATCTCGCCTCCCTGGCAGATTATAACGCAGCATTACAACAAATAAACGGGAATAAATTTGCCATCCAGAGCGCCCGCGCGGACCTGAATGAAGCCAATAAAAACCTGGGTCGTACTACCATCTCTGCACCCATGAGCGGTATCATTTCCCTGCTGTCTGTAAAGAAAGGGGAACGTGTAGTAGGTACCGCACAAATGACCGGTACAGAAATGCTCCGCATCGCCGATATGAATACCATGGAAGTCCAGGTAGATGTAGGAGAAAACGATGTTCCTAAAGTTAAATATGGCGACACTGCTATCATTGAAGTGGATGCCTATAATAACCGTCAGTTTAAAGGGATTGTAACACAGATTGCCAGCTCCAGCAAAGGCGCCGCCACGGCTACGGCCAGCACGGCTTCTTCTGCAGAACAGGTAACCAGCTATATCGTGCATATCCGCATTCTGCCCTCCAGTTATCAGGATCTGATCGACAAAGTAGGGCAAAGGACCTTTCCT
>NZ_DATCVJ010000290.1:0-12396 GCF_036566945.1 Chitinophaga sp.
TAGAAGATATCGGCATAACCACCCAGACTTACCACGCCTTCCTGAATTCTGGCACCTCCGCTATCGTTCAATCCAATGAGGGGGGCGCCGTTTTGCATGGCAAGATCCATCACCTTACAGATTTTACGGGCATGGGGTTCAGATAAACTACCGCCATATACGGTGAAGTCCTGTGAGAACACGTAGGTGAGTCTTCCGTTGATAGTACCATAGCCAGTTACCACGCCATCGCCAAGGAACTGCTCCTGGTCGGCGGTGAGGCCGCGGTTACGGTTGGTGACCAGCATATCCAGTTCCTCGAAAGACCCTTCATCCATGAGGAGTTGCAACCTTTCACGGGCGGTCAGTTTGCCCTTTTTATGCTGTGATGCAATGCGTACTTCTCCACCACCCAACATTGCCTCGGCCATTTTTGCCTGTAATTCTTCTATCTTATTCATATGCTAAAAATGAAAGGTAAAGCTAAAAATAAAAGGATTCCTGTTAAGGAATCCTTGGTATGTTGTAAATGTAAGATATTTTGTAATCAGTGTCTTGTCTTATAAATCGGGATTTTGGGGGTGTTGATGGTATCACTGGAATGACCGGCATTATCGAGAACAAAAGCGGTATACCAGAGACTATCAGGGGCCAGACCGCCGTCTTCGTTCCATAACTTGAACCGGTCCGTTGTCATGTTAATGGTCACTTGTGCGTTTACGCTGTTACCCTTATTGCTACCGATAGGTGGCATGGTGGCAAGGGTAAAGCTATCTGTCAGCGGTGGATCAACTGCTTGTGTGTAATTGAGCCTGAATCCGACAAAGTTTTCTATATCTCCATCGCCATCCTGTACTTTGAAGGTTACGTTTAGCACCTGGGTAAAGCTATCCACAGAAGGAACGTCATAATTTAAAAAACTAATGACAGGCTTTGTGCCCACATTGTCCTTTTTACAGGCATAGAACAAACCAGCCACCAGGAACAAAAACAGAATTTTCTTCATAAAACAAACGTACATTAATTTACGAAATATACAAATATTCAGTGGTCACAATACATCTTCTTACAAACGTTTTTTTATGACAATTGTTACTTACTGCGGCTAGATTTATTCTTCTCCCTAACTTTGTTTGATTTTAAAGCCAGATTTACATGACCGCGGTATCACCGGAATATATTTTTTCATTGCAGGAAAGCGGGCTGGAGTCCGCCGCCCTGGAGGTTTTCCGGTATCAGTACCGGGAGAATGACTTGTACCGTGCCTATACGGATGCCCTGCATATATCACCTGCTTCGGTGAAAAGTATCTTAGAAATTCCCTATCTGCCTATACAATTTTTTAAATCCCATACCGTGGTAAGCGGCACATTTGAGCCGGAACTGGTGTTTGAAAGCAGTGGTACTACCCAAACGGTGAATAGCCGTCACCTGGTAAAGTCGTCGGCTATCTATACCCAAAGTTTCATGACGGCCTTCGAACAGTTTTACGGACCGGTAAGCGATTACGTGGTCCTGGGGCTGTTGCCTTCCTACCTGGAGCGGCAGCATTCTTCCCTGGTGCGGATGGTGCAGGAAATGGCGGAGCGCAGCCATCATACTGAAAGTGGCTTTTATTTGTATGAGCATGATAAGTTGTTTCATCATCTGCAGGCATTGGAAGCCCGTGGGCAGAAGGTATTGCTGATAGGTGTGACTTTCGGTTTACTCGACTTTGCAGAGCAGTATACCCTGCAGCTGAAAAATACCATCGTGATGGAAACGGGTGGCATGAAAGGCCGTCGGGAAGAATGGACCCGGCAGGAAGTGCATCATTTTCTGAAAGAAAGACTGGGAGCAGCTACTATCCATGCCGAATATGGCATGACGGAGTTGTTATCCCAGGCCTATTCCAAAGGAGATGGGATGTTTGAAACACCGCCCTGGATGAAGGTACTGTTGCGGGATGAAAATGATCCTTTCCAGATTACTGTGGGCAAAGGCGCCGGCGTGATGAACGTGATAGACCTTGCGAATATATACTCCTGCGCTTTCATTGCCACAGAAGACATTGGCCGAATGCATGCGGACGGCCGTTTTGAAGTATTAGGCCGGCTGGATAATTCGGCGCTGAGAGGATGTAGCCTGATGGTTGGCTAAGCGGAAAGCGGAAAGCATAAAGCAAAAAGCCATTGTAGCGGATCACAAGAGCGACTACGCGTCAATCATCCGCTGCAATGGCTTTTTGCTTTATGCTTTCCGCCTTCCGCTTCATATTAAAATAATTTACCGTACATTAGGACGATAAATCTATTCCTATGAACAAGCGGGTATTCCTGCTGGGGTGGCTGATCCTATGCACCACCGTTACACAAGCCCAGTTCCTGAAAAAAATGAAAGATAAAGTCCGTAGTCTTACTACGGCCAAAGCAGATACTTCGCCGGAAGAAAGCCCCTATGAGGATAGCCATCCGTCGCCGGCTACGGGGAATCCATCATTGATTATTGGTGGAGATGAGCAGGTAACGATAGATTCCGTATTTGAATTTGACATTGCGGTATACCAGGAAATGGAAGCCTGGCAAGGGAATCAGCTGGTGATAAATGGGGGAGAGCAGATTGTAATTTACTACAGCAGTGCGGCGCCCCGAATGGCGATACATCTGCTGAGTAAGAGTACGGGAGCGCGTTACCAGTTTTATGCAGATTTTATCAAAGGGTCGCAACTCAGTATCACGGCTATCCACCAAACAGGGAGCGGCGATAAAGAGAAACTGGACCTGACCACCATGGAGCCGGTGTATCCGGGAGAAACCGGCTATTTAAACCAGCTGGTGAAGACGGGTGCAAAAAAAGTAATTGCGGGTGTGGCCTGTGAAGAATATGAGGCTGATAATGTTAAGACGGACTCCAGCCAGTTGAAAGTAACGAGTCATGCCCTCGTGGGCGCGCGGGTGTGGGTGCCTTTACAGCCGCATACCCTGTTTCCGGGTTATGCATTTATGCCGGAATACTATAAAGATCAGATAGCATCGATGTTGATTGCCGGTACATATCCACCGGTAGCGATGCCACTGGAAATGTTACTGGAATACAGTAATGGAGATAAAGTTGTTACTTATACCACTGATATTGTAAGTGGAGAAAACCGGACCATTCATGTAATGGACGTGATCAGGTAATTATTGCTTAATCATCATCCATGGCCGCCATGTGCAGCAGTGCCGGCAATTTGCCAGGATCGTGCATGATAGCAGAGAGGGAAGCCATATAAGGAAAGGAGTGATGGTCCATACCAAATTTATGAAGCAGGTATACGTCCAGTTGTTCCGGGGAAGTATGTCCCTGGATATAATCACCCAGGTAAAATAAGAAGCGTTGTCTTTCTTTTTCAGATAAGAGCACCAGTGCCACCTTATCTTTCAGGCTGTTGTGTGTGCCGGAAAGGAATATTTTCAGGGCTTGTTTATAATGGCTAATGGTGAGTTCCCCGAAGGAGGTGGGCAGCAATTGGGTACAGAAATAATCTACGGCGATATCACTAAAGAAGCCGGCGCCGTCTTCCGCATCGGGTTCATTATGCCAGGTAGCCCAGTCGAACAGTTGCTGCGGCGTAATAAAGCCGGTGAGCATCGCTTCCAGCTGGTGTATTACGCCTTCCCGGCTGGGGGTGGTATCTGTAGCCTGGGAAATAGCTGCCACTATTTCCTGGTAAAAGTTTTCGTTTAATTCACTGGCGGTCTTAAACAGCAGCCTGCTTATTTCCGTGTGTACATCTTCGTCTTTGTGCTGCACTGGGGTCACACCGCGTAGCTCCTCTAATACCTCCAGTCTTGTTTTAGTACCACGTAAATATGCCTTTAACAATGTAACAAAGTAAACGGACGTTACAGGTGACATTTCATTTTTCATGGGCCGAGTTTAATTCATATTTCATTGGGTACATATCAAAAATAGTACAAAATGCTGAAAAGTGGCTATCCATCCGCTGCCATTTACCATTCCTTAGCTGCCGGTTATCCGCCTTTAACATTTTTTTGGGCTGAAAAGAAAACTAAAAAAGCTAAATTTCCGTAAGCTTTTACAGCAACTATATTGAAAAACCAGTTTATGAGGGTAGAAGCCACTGACTCAACAGTACAACAATCTATGGTAACCTGTAATCCTACTGAGTGGGTAAAGTTATACGCAGATGAACTATACAGATTTGCGTTTATAAAATTATCGGACAGCGGGCTGGCACAAGACCTGGTACAGGATACTTTTTTGAGCGCATTGCAGGCAACAGCGCAATTCCGTGGTGAAAGCAGTGAGAAGACCTGGCTGATGGCCATTCTGAAAAATAAAATAACAGATCACTTTAGGAAATCCGGAAAAGTCCCTATTACGACAAGTATAGATGAGGAGAAAACAGGGGATAGTGACCCGCATCATTTCTTTTTTAATGAAAAGGGACACTGGCGCAAAGAAATGGCTCCCAAAGCCTGGGTAACGGAGATTAGCAGCAAACAGGAGCAAACGGACTTTTACAGTATACTACGCGCCTGCATGGATAAGTTGAGTGAGATGGGTAAGAAGATATTTAACGGGAAATACCTGGAAGAAAAAGAATCCACTGAAATTTGTAAGGAATTGTCTATTACGGCGTCCAACTACTGGGTGATTGTTCATCGGGCAAAACTACAATTAAGAGGTTGCCTGGAAAAAAACTGGTTCAGTAATTGACAATGGGACAACATACACATACCAACTGGATGCCTTGTTGCAAAGAAGCTACGCTGCTGGTGGAAAAGCAGTTACAACAGGAATCATTGCCACTACTGCAGAAAATGGGCTTACGACTGCATTTGTTAATATGTATTTATTGCCGGCGCTATGCAAAGCAGAGCAAGGCCATAGATCAGCATCTCGATGGATTTGTAACGCAAACGGATATACTCCCGGATGAGTCACTGAAATTGAAATGGGAAATGATGATTGCGGAAAAAATGAAAAAATAATTTGAAGTACCTGTAAGGATTTCCTCATCACCACGTCTATCTATCAAACACATATTTTTTTCACTCGGTTTTTAAATCTTCAAAAATGAAAAACAACAAAATTTTATTTTCCGGATCTCTCGTTGCCAGTGCTATACTGGGTTTGGCTGCGCTGCAGGTATCTGCAAAACCAGTTAGTTATACTAACCTTGGTTCCGGTGCTGCTGTGAGAGATGCTTTAACCGGTAATGCTACTGCAGCTAATACTATTGAACTGTCTTGCGGTGCAAAAAAAGATAGTGCTTCTGCAGGTAAGTCAAAGGATGGTAAATGCGGTCAGGGTAAATGTGGAGAAGGCAAATGTGGTAATAAGAAAGGTAAAAAGAGTAGCAAACCTAAAAGCGACTCTACCAAAGCTGGTCAGTAATTATTTTAATAGCTGAAAAGGCCGGTATGGTACGCAACGCCGGCCTTTCACTATTTTTTACCTTAACACCCGTTAAACAGTACGATCATGGTAGGTGTAGGTTTTCGCAGAGAGTTTGCCGAAGCATTAATCAGCGGTGAACATATCAGGCCGGACTTTATTGAGTTTGCGCCTGAAAACTGGATGAACATAGGTGGTTACTGGAAGAAGATATTACACCGTGTGGTGGAAAAATATCCGGTCTTATGCCACGGTCTTTCCCTGTCAATAGGCAGCCCGGAAGAACTGAACAAGGAATTTTTACAATACATCAAAGCCTTTCTCAACGAATATAAAGTACAGTTATATTCAGAGCACCTGAGCTATTCCAAATGTGATAATGCGCATATGTATGACCTGCTGCCTATTCCATTCAGAATGGATGCTGTAAAGCATATTTCGGCACGTATACAGCAGGTGCAGGATTATCTGCAACGCCCGCTGGTAATGGAAATAGTATCTTATTATACACCGGTGGCAGCAGAAATGAGTGAGGTGGATTTTATCAAAGAAGTAGTGAAACAATCCGGCTGTCAGTTGCTGCTGGATGTCAATAATATTTACGTAAATGCTTTCAATCATCAATACGATGCCAAAGCATTTATTCAACAATTGCCGCTGGACAAAGTCGCCTATATCCATATGGCGGGCCATGAGCAGGTGGCGCCGGATCTGATTATAGATACGCATGGTGAACCGATTATAGACCCGGTATATGATTTGTTTGAATGGACCTTACAACATCTGCAACCCGTACCGGTATTGCTCGAAAGAGATTTTAATATACCGGAAATGGCGGAACTGCAGGGAGAATTATCAAGATTGAAAAGTATTTGTCACAAACAATGGAAATTGAAAAATGAACTTGTTGCCTGACACCTATCATATACAGCAAACTTTTTCTGCTTATTGCAGAACAGGAGAAAAAGTGACGCTGCCCGGCGTAGCGCCTGCTCGGCTGAAACACTACCGCCGCATGGTTTTCAATATGATCAATGATACCATGGAAAGTGCCTTTCCGATTGCGTATAAAAATATTCCCACGCGGAAATGGAATGCGATGGTGAAAACTTTTTTCGCCTGTCATGCCTGCCAGTCGTACCAGGTGTGGAAACTTCCCCTGGAGTTTTACACGTATGCAGTAGAGCATAATTGGGAAGATGAATACCAGCTGCCTTTTCTGAATGATCTCCTCGCCTTTGAATGGGCTGAAATGGAGGTGTATAACATGGAAGATGTGCCTGCCCCATCATTTACTTTAACGGGTGATTGGCTGGAAATGCCGCTGGTACTGAATCCCGAACATCGGCTATTGTCTTTCTCTTACCCGGTTCATTTGATGGCGAAGCCCAAAGCACTGCTGGCGAATAAAGGCATTTACTTTGTGTTGTTATACCGTCATCCGGATACCGGCAATGTGGAATTTACAGATATATCGCCCTGGCTGGCTTTTTTAACAGAGCAGCTGGTGATGGGGATAACGGTGAAGGATATACTGGAATATGCACCTCAGCTTGGCATAACGGATACGGACACACTGGAACAGGATACGTTGAACTTTTTGAAACAGATGCAGCAGCAACATTTTGTGCTGGGATTTCAAATATGACATATGCGCACCTACGCTGTTTTGGCCCGCCGTTTATCGGCCTTGAAAGACCTGCCGTTATTGCTGATGCGGCTGGTATTGGCTTATGGTTTTTACCTGCCGGCAAAAATGAAATGGAGTGATATCCATGGCATTGGCGACTGGTTTGGTACCTTACACATCCCTTTGCCGTATGTGAGCGCCTACCTGGTAGGTGTTACAGAAGTAGCCGGTGTAATACTGCTGACCCTCGGATTGTTTGTGCGTTATATTACCCTGCCTCTTATTTTTAGTATGATCATCGCCATTGCAACTGTACACTGGAGTAACGGTTTTGCCGCCGGTGATAATGGCTTCGAAATTCCTCTTTATTATATCGTGATGCTGTTTACCCTTTTTATATTTGGCGGGGGCAGGATAGGGTTTGACTTTTTCCTGGAAAGAAAAATAAAGTAGCCGTCCAGGGAGATTTTCGTGGAGATGTAGTAATTTCGGCCCCATTCATAGTGATCAATTACATGCAGTTAGCCAGGGAAACGATAGGTAGCGAATTACAACGGTTTGAGGAAATATTCAATCACGCCATGCAAAGCGATGTGGAGTTGCTGAACAGGATCATGGCCGATATTGCTGCGCATAAAGGCAAACAGATGCGGCCTATGTTCGTGTTGCTCTGTGCCCGTTTGTGTGGTACTATTAATGAGGGCAGCTACCGGGCGGCCCTGTTGGTAGAAATGCTGCATACTGCGTCGCTGGTGCATGATGATATGGTAGATGATGCCATGAAAAGGCGTAGCGCCTTTTCTGTGAATGCGCTCTGGAAAAATCGTGTATCCGTGATGGTGGGTGACCAGCTGTTTACCAAAGGTGTATTGCTGGCACTTGATAACAATGATCCCGGTTTGCTGAAAATTTACTCCGCTGCCATACAGCAAATGATTGAAGGCGAGTTATTGCAGATGACCAAAGCGAATAAACTGAGTTTTGAAGAAGCCGATTATTTTGAGCTGATCAATGCCAAGACAGCCTCCTTCCTGGCGGCGGCCTGCGCTGCGGGCGCCTCTTCCACCTCCGGCAATCCGGCTACCATACAGTTGCTGCACGACTTTGGTCAAAAAGTAGGAATGGCCTTTCAATTAAAGGACGACCTGTTTGACTATGGTAAGGCAGATGTGGGTAAACCTACCGGCAATGATATTAAAGAGAAGAAAGTAACGCTGCCGCTTATATACACCGTCCAACACGCGGACCCTGTGTTAAAGAAAAAGATCCTTCATATAGTAAAGCACCAGCATACCGATAAAGACAAAGTCAATTTTGTGGTAAACGTAGTGAATCAATCCGGTGGGTTACAATATGCCACCGAAAAAATGATGGCCTACCGCGATGAAGCTTTCCAGTTGCTCTATACTTTTCCCCCTTCACCTGTTCGCGCCGCGCTGGAAGAATTGGTGCGGTATACCACTGACAGAGCCTATTAATAAGCCGTATTTTCCTTTGGTATTTATTATATATAAATAACTGTAATGTAAATATTTGATTTGACAGTCAATACATTGCGGTTCATATCTCTCTAAATCCCCTTATATTTTTTATATTCTCCGAATATTAGTTGCCGCTCCGTGGAGATAGTTATTTTTTTGATGCGTGAATCATTCACTTCCCGTTATCATCTAATTCCCGGTTATGAAAAAGCACTACTACCAACATCCTGGCAGGAAGCAGTTACGTTGTTCCCTGTTTATCCAGTTACCTATTGTCACCGGTGAACGCCACGCCAACGCCATGATCGCAGGCCATCATCATTCAGCGTATTCATCTAACTACTATTTATGATATTCAGACACATCTGCACCTGCTTCCTGCTGCTACTTGCCATGCAGCAGGGGCGTGCACAGGAATTGACAGTACAGCAGGACAAAGTAAAGCTGACATTTGCATTGGATCAACATGGTACGCCACGATATGCAGTGCACCTCGGAGAACGGGTAATCGTGAAACCCTCCGCCATGGGATTTGTATTGCAGGAAGACAGCGTCTTTTATAAAAATTTCAAGCTCCTTGCCAATGAAAAAAAAGAAGTGGATGAAAGCTGGACACCGGTATGGGGAGAAGTAAACCGTATTCGTAATCATTATCAGCAATTGACGGTGCATCTGCAAAAGGATGCATTGTTGCTGGATATTGTATTCCGCGTATTTGCGGATGGGGTAGGGTTCCGGTATGAATTTCCCGAACAACCGACCCTGAATTATTTTGTCGTGAAAGAAGAGCGCACTGATTTTCAGCTGTCGGGAGATCATACTGCCTTCTGGATTCCCGGCGACTATGATACTAACGAATACGAGTATACGACCTCAAAGCTGAGTGCCATCAACAACCGTGACATGGTAGCCGCTTCCACGGCTATAGCAGTGCGGGTGGCGCCGGATGAACATGCCGTGCAAACACCGTTGATGCTGAAAACCAGTGATGGCTTGTATATCAACATTCATGAAGCGGCACTGGTGAATTACTCCGCCATGCAGCTGCATGTAGATACGGCCGGCTTTACCCTTCGCAGCAGCCTGGTGCCGGATGCCGTGGGCAATATGGCCTATCTGCATACACCCTGCACTACGCCCTGGAGAACCGTGATGGTATCGGATAAGGCAGCGGATATCCTCAGCAGTAAAATGATCCTTAATCTCAATGAGCCGTCGGCGATTGCACAAACGGACTGGATAAAGCCCATGAAATACGTGGGCGTATGGTGGGAAATGCAGACCGGCAAAAGTACCTGGAGTTATGCCGCAGATGCCAGGCATACGACGCCCAGTGGAAAACATGGTGCGAACAATGATAATGTAAAGCGGTATATCGACTTTGCTGCTGCCAATCATATTCCCGGTGTGCTGGTAGAAGGTTGGGATACTGGTTGGGAAGACTGGTTTGGTAACTGGAAAGAAAATGTATTTGATTATGTAACGCCTTATCCTGATTTTGATGTAAAAGGATTACAGGCATATGCGGCTAATAAGGGCGTGCAGCTGATCATGCATAATGAAACTTCCGGTGCTGCTACCGACTATGAGCGACAGCTGGATACGGCGTTTCGGTTTATGAAGCAGTTTGGTTATCCGGCGGTAAAAACGGGTTATGTAGGTCGGATTATTCCGCGTGGGGAGCATCATGACGGGCAGTGGATGGTGAATCATTATCAGCGGGTGGCCACCAAAGCGGCGCAGTACCAGGTAATGGTAGATGCCCACGAGCCGATGCGGCCTACAGGCTTGCAGCGTACCTGGCCTAACTGGATGGCCAGTGAAGCGGGGAGGGGCAATGAGTACAATGCCTTTGCCAATGGCAACCGGCCGGAACATGAAACCATTCTGCCCTTTACGCGCCTGATCGGCGGCCCGATGGACTATACCCCCGGTATCTTCAAATTAACCGGTTATAGCAGCTGGGATTCGACCAAAAGGGTACATACAACCCTGGCCAAACAGCTGGCTTTATATGTGACCTTGTATTCTCCCCTGCAAATGGCGGCAGATTTACCGGAAAACTATGCACTGCATCCCGATGCGTTTCAGTTTATCCGGGAAGTGCCGGTAGACTGGGACGATACCCGCATACTGGCAGCAGAGCCAGGTGATTATATCAGCATTGCCCGGAAGGGCAAGGGGAGTGACAATTGGTATTTGGGTGCTATCACCGATGAAAACAGCCGGCAGCTGGAAACAAGTTTGTCGTTCCTGGATGAAGGGAAGCAATACGTGGTGACCATGTATGCCGATGCCCCTGATGCCGATTGGTACCGTAACCCGGAGGCCTATACGATCCGTTCCTTTATTGCAAATCAACATACCACGTTATCACTCAAGTTGGCCAGCGGTGGCGGCGTCGCCATCAGCCTGGTGCCCGCCACAACGGCACAATTAAAAACAATAAAGCCCTATCGTAAGTAGTTGCCCGGGTTTTCCTGATGTTGGAATTTTGGAATATTGTTTCTATAATACAGTCCGAATTCACCCAGGTGGATCTCGACCGGATCTAAGAAACAATATTCCAAAATTCCAACATCGAAAATCCCTACATCAGCGATGAAACGAATCCTGCTGTTCCACGTAGTATGCCTTTTTTTTGTGAAAGGATACACTCAGTCCCTGAAGGCGTCTTTGCCTGCACTCAACCAGGTTATCGCGCAGGCAAATGTGTATGACCAGGCGAAGCAGCGGGAAATCGACAGCCTGCAGCTATTGGCAGCATCTTCCCCGGCAGAAAGTGATTTGCACAAACGCTACCATCTCTACGCCAGTTTGTTCGAAGCGTATAAGATCTATAAATACGACTCTGCTTATAGTTATGCCCGCAAAATGGAGGAAATAGCGAGGGTACTGCGGGATGATGCGTTACTGATGGACACCCGCGTAAAACTTTCCTTTACCCTGTTATCGTCCGGCATGTATAAGGAAACAGCGGAAACGCTGGCCGGCATTCATGCGGCGCAACTGGCAGATAGTAACAAAGCAGGTTACTATGCATTGATGGCACGCTTTTACTATGATTTGGGAGATTTTAATAAAGATACTTTTTACACCCCCTTATATACCATCCGGGCCGGCACCTATATAGACTCCGCACTGGCCCTCTGGCCCACTAACAGTTACGATTATATTTATTACACCGGGTTAAAAGCATTGAAGACCGGCCGTAATGATACTGCGCTGGTATATTTCCAGTCGCTGTTGAATCGTAAAACATTGTCGCTCCATGAAATTGCGGTTACTGCTTCTACGCTGAGTGTATTCTATACCAAGCAGGGCGACGATGATAAAGCGATAGAATTGCTGATCCTTGCAGCTATTGCAGATATTAAAACGTCTACCAAGGAAACTTCTGCCACTTTTATTCTGGCTAATTTATTATATAAAAAGAATGATGTGAAAAATGCGTCTGTATGTATTGAACAGGCGATTGCAGAAGCTACTTTTTATGGAGCACGTCAACGGAAGGTACAGGTCAGTGCTATTCTGCCATTAATTGAAGCAGAGAAAATCAGCATCGTGGAGAGTCAGAAGAAAGTGCTGCTACGTTATGCCGTTACCGTTACCCTGCTGTTGTTGCTGGTGATTGGCCTCGGTGTCATCATTTATAAACAGGTGAAACGATTAAAGGCAGCACAGCTGGTGATTTCGGCTGCACATGAAAAAGAACAGGCGATCAACCGCCAGCTGGCAGATACTAATGATAAGTTATCGGATGCAAATAAAATTAAGGAGCAATATATTGGCTACTTCTTTAACATCAATGCGGCCTTTTATGAGAAGATCGAGAAGTTTAAAAAATCAATTGATAAAAAAGTAGCTGATCGCAGATTGGATGATATCAGGCAACTCTCCAATACCATCAACCTGAAAAAT
>NZ_DATCVJ010000291.1:0-4383 GCF_036566945.1 Chitinophaga sp.
TACTTTGGAGGTATCTGGGGAGGACAATTGCAAAACTGGGACAACAATCAGTATAATGCCACCGCGAAATTGCGCAACAAAGAGGAGGCAGCCATTCTTCCCCGCGTAGCGAAACTTTCCCCGGGGATGAAAAGCCTGGCGCAGGCGCCTGTTGAAATAAAAATAACAGATAACAACGGCCACCTGTTCAAAGAAAAGGACAATGACAAACGCTTTTTTGAAGCTGCCTGGATGCACAAGTACCGTGGCAAATATTATCTTTCCTATTCAACAGGCGATACCCATAATATTGTTTACGCAATCGGCGATCATCCGTATGGGCCTTTTAAATACCAGGGCATTATCCTGAAGCCTGTTGACGGATGGACAAATCATCACTCCATTGTTCAACTTGGGGATCGGTGGTATTTATTTTATCACGATACACAGTTGTCGGGTAAAACACATTTGAGAAACGTTAAGGTGATGGAGATGAAGTATAATAGTGATGGCACCATTCAACCTTTGAGTGCATTTTCAGTAACCCACCAATAAATATTTTATGAAGAATATCCGCTACGGCTTTATTGTTTTGATCGTTGCTTCCGTGAACTTTTGTGGTGCGGCCTATATTCAAAAATCCAGTGTTGTTACAGCAACACCTGGACTAAAAGATTATTACAAAGATTATTTTCCGATAGGCGTGGCCGTTTCTGGCCGTGCATTGCGAACAGATGAAGCAGGGTTGGTGGTTGGGCAGTTCAATAGTCTTACGCCTGAAAATGCCATGAAAATGGGCGTTATTCATCCGGAAGAGCAACAGTATAACTGGCGGGATGCCGACTCCATCGCTGCTTTTGCCCGTAGAAATGGGATGAAGCTCAGGGGACATACTTTAGTATGGCATAACCAGGCGCCGAAATGGATTTTTAAAGATGCCAATGATCAGCAGGTAACAAAGGAGATATTGCTGCAACGATTGAAGGAACATATTACTACCGTTGTAAAAAGATATAAAGGGATCGTATATGCCTGGGATGTAGCCAATGAGGTGATCAGCGACCGTAAAGATGAATTTTACCGGAATTCGTTATGGTACCAGATCTGCGGAGAAGAGTACATTGAAAAGGCATTTCAGTGGGCGCATGAAGCCGATCCGGAGGCGTTGTTGTTTTACAATGATTACAATGAGATCAATCCTGATAAACGGAAAAAGATCATCCAGCTGGTCAATGGCCTGGTCAGCAAAGGTATACCGGTTCATGGCGTTGGCTTGCAGGCACACTGGGCAATAAATGAGCCTTCAGCAGCGCAGTTGGAAAAAACGATCACCGATTTTCTAACAACGGGACTGAAACTACAGATCACCGAATTTGATATCTCGGTTTATCCCAAAGAACACGAGATGAGAGCAAGGCAACTTGAAGACAGTGCCGTTGCTTTTACCGCTGCAAAGGAGCAGCAGCAACTCGAACAATTCCGCTTGTGCTTTGATGTTTTCCGGAAGTACCGTCATAGTTTGACAGGTGTAACATTCTGGAATATCTCTGACAGATATAGCTGGCTGGATAATTTCCCTGTGCGTGGCAGAAAGGATTATCCACTGTTGTTCGACAAAGAGCTGCAGCCTAAAAAAGCGTTTTGGGCGGTGGTTAAATTTTAAGAGGACATATTATTACTACCATTGCTTTCAACCCCATGTTTAAAAATAAATGTAAAACGACAATTATATTTTTAGAATGGTATCCTATTTACTCCCCGGGCCATTAAGTAACAGTTATCAACCGGCCGGCTTCGCTAATCGGTAGCGGAGGTTGAATGGACCGTTGCTCCATTTGCAGGCGGTGTTTTAGCTTCTTTGCCCTCTGATAAACAGGGGAATACATTTTTTAGGTAGAACTAAAACAATTTGAAAACAATAGCTGTTAACATTTGTAATATTAAAACATTGTTTTAAGAAACTCCATCGTACTGTAGACAGCCAGCATTTAAAGACATCACTGAAAATACTATTTCCTAAGAGTGACTCGTATCCATCTGTACGTGCATTCTTAAGCGGGGACCTCTTGCAATTACCCTCAATAACCCTCAAAATCAACATCACAAATGAGGCGAAAATCTACTATCCTGATTGTCTTGTTTTTAGTTTGTTTACAATTGATTGCGGTGCAGGGCGTCGCGCAGCTGGTTGTTACGGCAACTGCCACGGATGCTACCTGTGCGGGTAATGGTATCATGACCACGCATACAACAAACGCTGTTGCTCCCATTGGTTTTGAACTGCGTAATGGTACTACAGGAGTGGTGATCAGACAGTCGCAGTCGGATAGTGTGTTTAATAATCTCCAGGCAGGTACTTATCAGGTCGCGGTGTATGACGCCAATAATGGTACCGTACCGGTGTTGAGTAATAAAGTGGTATTGAAAAGTACGTATGTACCAATGGCAATCACAAGTGCCAGCAACCGCGTTCCTTTACCTTATTTATGCACGGCCAGTAACAACGCGGGTACTTTTGATATTTCTTTCAATTATGGAGTGGCGCCATATACAGTAACGGTTATTTCAGGGCCTACAATTCCCGCGCCTGTCATCACCAATAATAAATCAACTGCTATTACCGGGCTTTCTTCGGGAAGTTACATGGTGCAAGTGGCAGATGCCTGTGGAAATACAGCTGTTACAAATAACGTGACGATAAATGGTAGCGTGAGTGCATATCCTTCAAATCTGATAGCCCTCCTGGGAAGCAATCCTGTTAATTTTAGTTTGAATCAGAGCACGAACTGTGGTACTACGGCAAGTCTGGTAGTAGTAAACAGTGTTGGGCAATTGCGGTGGTATATGGAGTATCCGGCAGGTTCCGGGAATTTTACAGATACCGTTGCCGGTTCCGGTACACAGGTACCGCTGCCTTATATAGCGCCTGATCAATTACAGGGAAAGCAATATAAATTATGGGTACAACATCCATGTACAGGTTTGTGGCAAACCACTACGGTAAATATTCCTGTTTCCGGACTCAGTGCGAAAATATCCACTAATTATGGTGCGGTTAATAACTGCGATTCTGTATATCCGGTGATACAATTAGATTTTCCGACATCGAGCCCGGGTAATTCCTCTCCGTTTTATTGTTATCCGGTACGTATTACAGTGGCTAATAAGGCTACTCCAGCTAACTATATTTTTGATACTACCCTGGCTGCCAGAGGGCTTTCTTATCAGTCCACCTATCCCACTGCTTCGGGAACTTATGTTGTTACGCTCACTGATGGAAAAAACAAAGTCATCTCACAAGAGGTGATTGTTATTGCCGGGAACCCTAATGACCTTTCTTTCATCAACAGCTATGTAGGTTGCGATTCAATCAGGGGCTCAATCCAGTTTTACAATATCAAAGCCCAGGGTCCCTTTCCGGTAAAGTTACATTTGGTGTCTTACCCCGGAATAACAGATTTATCAAAATTCCCTGACCTGACCTATAATAGCCAGGTGTCATCTTATGTCACCGCGTGGACAGGGCTTCCGGTGAATGGAGGTACGGCCGTTGTACAAACTATTTTTCCCTGCAGAACAGTTACCACTAACGTACCTATCAAGACACAGCTCCCCGTAAATTCGCCGAAAATTGATTCAGCCTGGATAACCATTCCGGTTACAGGTTGTAGCTCAGGGCTTGTTAACCTTAATTTCAGAATTCAGGTAAAAGATACACTTGGTAAAATTTATACTACACCCGCTTCTACACTCCCGCTGGATTATTATGCCTTGAAGGTAATAGGTACTTCTTCACCGGTGTATAATACTTCCGTCCTGAATAATATGACTTCCGGCAGAACTTATATCGTAGGGTTAGTACCGAGGTATGGCGATGGTAATAGCTGTGCGCCTGTTAGTCAGTATACGTTGGAAGTTCCAAATTATGGTGCACCGGTATTTGATATGAATAAAAGTTACGGCCTCGTATGTCCTGGTTCAACTGTAGGAAAAATGGTGGTTGTTGTTAATGGTTTCGGTCCTTTCCAGTACCGCATTACCAACTATGGTACCGGTGCATGGCAATCTTCCAATGTGTTTAACAATCTGCCGGCAGGCAATTATACGGTGCAGGTAATGGATGGCTGTAATGCCACTTCTACCCAACAGGTAAAAGTAGTGGATGGGGCAGGAGCCTCTCTGATTAAGCCTTTTGGCATCCGCCAAACAAGAGGGGATACTTCGTATGTATGTGTGGGCGATAGCATTAGTCTTACTGCGGCGCCGATGGGACCACTTGATTCCCTGAAATGGAATATCCCACGGGATTCCACCATCCGCGACTCGCTGGTGATCAGGATACCAAATTTTAATACGTCGAACAACGGTAAATACATCCTTCGTGTTTATTCTTCTGCTGGTTGT
>NZ_DATCVJ010000292.1:0-10612 GCF_036566945.1 Chitinophaga sp.
TTTTAGTATCAACCAAATCTAAAGCTACAACTGAATCTTCGCCCTTACTGCCTGTACATTATCAGCATAACGCTTTAAAAGGCGCTTTTGTAACCTACACAGAGGGCGGATTCGGTTGTTTTGCTACCCAGGAAATACGCAGTGGACAATGGGTAATGGGTTGGTTAAATTTTTCTATCAAACAGGCCACCGACTTGAACTTTGTTGCCAGTAAACCGATGGTGGCACTGGTATGTACGCTAAAAGGTAAAGGGGCTTATGAACTCCCCGGCTATGGCAACTTTACCTTGCAAAAGGGAAAGTATGGGTTCTATTACATTCCCCCACATATTTTCAACAATGCTTTTTTTGTAGAAGAGGAGCACCAGGTGGTGTATTTTTCTTTTTCGGCCGCCTTTCTGAAGTCGTTTGCTACGCAACATGTTAACTTTCAGGAACTCTATGCGGCACAACAAAAAGAAGCCCCGGGAGGGAATGTGTTTCCCTGTTTTAGAATTGGTATAGAAGAACGTAAAATTCTGGATGCCATCAGGCATACCAATTTAACGGGACCCGCGAAACAAATATTCCTGCAAGCCCGGATTAATGATTTGTTGGTCAGCTATTTTTCATCACTGGAAACCATTGATAAAGGGCAGCTGCGGATAGAGGATCAGCAGGAACGATTCAGAGAAGTAGAAAAATTTATACAGGAGAACTATCATTTATCCCTTAAAATGCAGTCTTTAAGCCGCAAGGCAGGCATGAACCTGCGCAGTTTTGAAAAGGGGTTTAAGGCCTATTTCGGGGTAAAGGCAAAAGAGTATATTGAGCATTTAAGAGTTAGACTGGCAGCGGACTTACTGAGGAACAGCGATATGCCGATTACAGCGATTGCTTATCATGTGGGGTTTGCCGGTACGAACTATTTTTCGTTTGTGTTCAGGAAAATTCAGCATTGTTCGCCACGGGAATACAGACAAAGAGGCGGGGAGAAGAAAGGCGAATTATTGTAGGTTTTTAAATTCGTTTTTTTGAACATTATTTTAGAATTAAATTTTGATATTTACAAAAGAAGGAACAACGCTGATAATAGAGGAGTATAATATGACAGCCCAACTTTATTGATTTACAGCAAGTGAACTATACCTGTTGAATAGCCGGGAAACCCCTGGATTATAATAAGTGTTTCTATATGGATGTGACCTTTCATGTTTTCTTTTGTGGAAAGCGATGGGAATGGTATGCACCATTCATTTTACCGGATGTTTTATAGGCCCTCAAAATAAATTTAGTTTATGAACCCTGGATCTGATAAAGAACCTCATGAAAAATCAGAGGAAGAACGACTGAGCAAAGTCGACTTCGGTAAATATTTTCATAAATATGGTATTGACTACAGCATTGAAGCGCCATGGATGGTAGTGGGGAAGTTGAGTTTTGACAAGAAATGGATATTTTTTTTGTCGGTACTTGAACGGGATGTAAAGCCGCTGCTGGATTTAGTTTTGCCGGTATTGTTTCTCCATAAGCTTTCTTTCCGGGTATTACAGAATTATGAATATGTGCGAAGATTGAATGGGATGTGGATGGGCTTACATGAGGTAGGTAAGGTAGTAACCATCTCACTTCCTGATGAGCGCACGGCGGTGATGCTGGCAAAAGAGTTAGTGAGATTGACGGGAGACTTTAAGGCGCCCATAGTACAGGATGCCTTGCGCCTGGGCGCCATATTATATGCAAATATCTGTGAAATAGATGTAAATGAATCCAATGAACCAACAGGCTTTATAAGCAATTATCTGCCTCCTGCATCGAAGATACCTTTTAAAATTGAACGCGTCTATAAACGGAAGAAGCGGAAAGGTATCATTGGTCGCTACTACCTACCTATCAGGGTGATACAACCCAATACCAAAGGAGATATCGTATGGGGCGTTAATCTGAAAAAATGGGCATTTACGCAATGTATCATCAAGCAGGCGAGGGGCTTTTCATTTTTTGATCACCTGGGAAGGGAGTCTACCCATAAACTGATTTGGCAAAGAGCCGTCCTGGAAGACATACAGGATAAAATACGCGTACCTAAGCTTATAGATTTTTGCAGGAAAAAGGATGATTATTATCTTATAATGGAGTTTATTGAAGGTAGTAATTTGCATGAGCTGGTAAAGAAGATACATAATAACGATCGGTGGCCGGAACTTTCTCCGGATCGTAAGCAAAGCCTTTTAAAGCTATTTTTGGATGCAGTCACGCTTGTGAAAACGCTCCATGAACTGGGATATGCTCACCGCGATATCACAGATGTCAATTTTATGGTAACCCCGGAAGGCAACATGTACTTGTTGGATTTTGAGTTAACCAGCTCTATCGCAAAAGGATTACCGGATCCGCCTCACGGCCTGGGTACCTTTGGATATGTTTCGCCGGAACAACTTAAAAGCAGTAAGCCGGATTTTACAGAGGACATCTATTCATTGGGAGCATTGCTGTTGACTATCCTTACCAGGAAACATCCTGTAGAGGCGTTAAGTGCAGGAATAGACAAGGCCATGGAAGAACTGAATACATTAACAGGTAATGCAAATATGACCACGTTAATACAGCAGTTGCTGGAAACCGAACCATCCAAGCGTCCAACCATAGCTAATATCCTCGCATGCATAAGTGAAGAGATTGACAATTTGGAGAAAGAGGAAATTGTAAGTGCTACCGATGTGAAATTTTCTCAGAAAGCTTTATTAATTAAATAGAAATGAAAAAAATATCAATTATTTACGAAGTAGTTGTACTGCTATTTATCCTGATGTTTTTATATGCTGCATTTAATAAAATATTCTCTTTTGAGGTCTACAAATTGCAGCTGGATACGCAGCCATTCGATGATAAGTTTACGTCTCTTTTGGCGGTGGCCATTCCATCTGCTGAAATACTTGTATCGTTATTATTAATCATTCCTAAAACTAAAACGCTGGGGCTTTATTTAGCTACTTTTCTGATGGTAGTATTTACGGGATACATCATTCTTATAAAAGTAAATTATTTTGGTATGACCCCCTGTGGTTGTGGTGGTGTTATCACTCACCTTACCTGGACCCAGCATTTGTGGTTTAATCTATTTTTCCTCGTAGGAGGTATTTCGGCTATCATTTCCAGGCGAAAATTGATGGCAGACCCAAGATTAGCAGCTAATTGAATTTCCTTTTTCAGATAAAGTAATTATGTGGCCACATATGGGATGTGATACCTATCCTGTCAGCAAAAGGTGTGTTAGTAATTCATTTTTAAACCTTTAAACTCAATTTTATGAAACGCACTCAAATAATTCTCGCTGCACTTGTTGCAATTACTGGTATTGGAGCAGCATATGCTTCTCAGCCTAAAGTTTCCGGACCTGCGGCTATTTACAGATGGCATACTGCCGGACCTAGTTTTAAAACAGTGCTCACCGCTGCTACTGCTGTTGCAGCTTTAAGGTGTAATCCAGGTACTGCTGTTACATGTCTGGTTGGTACTTCAGCCTCATTGCCAAATAAAACTCTTCTGGGTATCTTCCATTAATTGAAGCATTCAGCTTAGATTACTAAAGGCTGACGAAGGCTATTGAGGCATAGGGGCACTAATCCCTGGTTCCAGATAGATATTCGTCAGCCTTGTTATTAGTTACACTTCTTTTTAAATCACAGCAGAGATGAGGATTAACGTTGTTGCCAGTAAGTGCTGTTTTTAATAGTCAAAATCAATTTTTATGAGACGATATCAATTGTTTTTTGCGCTCCTTACCGGAGTTACTGGTATTGCAGCCGCATATGCTTTCCAACCAAAGGTTTCTCCAACGGCTATTGCTTACAGGTGGTATACGCCTGATGGTACATTCATCTTTTTTGCTACGACAGTTATAGCGAGGCAAAGATGCAGTCCCGGTTCTCCGGGGACTTGTTTAGTCGGTACCGCGCTGGGAGTCCAGCCAGTTACTATCCTGGGGGCATTCCATTAGCGTCATATCTGGTTGGGTTACAGTCGGGTGAGGATACTTGTTGAAGTATGGTCACATTCAAATTATGTATGGTTTTCGATAGACCATTGCAATCATCTGTCTGATGGGAGTACAGCCACTTACAAAGTGCCTCCAGCCCTATTGTAGCTATCTGTTAGCGTACGCTGATATCATTTGAATTTTCATTCCCGCTAGTGAACACAAGGAAGTCAATCTTCCTAATTTCCCTTGTTATTTTAAAGTTATAAACTTCAATTGCTTTATTAACTGTTTCGAGGTCGCTCCAGTCTGTCGGAATACTGACGAATCCCATTTTTTTCTTCATGTCATATCCCGTTTCATCTATAATTGGATCAGTGATTTCATTGCTCAAAAAGCATTTTACCGCCCGCCAGCTGGCATGACTTAAAACATAGTTTCCATCTTTTATATAATTATCAGCAAATCCACCTGCCAGGTCGGTGGTATCTGTGTTTGCTGGCTCATGTAGGTTTGACAGCACGTAGCATACGGCTGGTTTCTTTTTTGCAAAAGTTCTTATCTTGAAATACCTGTCCAGATCTTTTTGCATGTATTGAAAAGCGTGAACCCGTGAAGTGTCCTTCAACATAAGATCATAGCAGAATATATTTTTTCCCGAAGTGAAGTCATAAGATTCGAAAAGAGTCGAATCTATATTTTCATATATGCATTGTGAGTTTTTTATTCCCTTAAGGTCATATGCAATCTTGTAAATTCTTTTTAATGAGCAATTGACCACTTTAACGCCTCTGATACCATTTTCGTTATATTCAGTATTTTCCGCTCCCATTTTTTTTTGGTATCCACCAATATAGGAGTATTGGTAAGTAGGTGCCATGTCTACGTCGAGAAATAAATTCGGACTATTTATATCCGACATCTCTTTGGGGTCTAGTTTAACTGGCAAATGTAATGGCTCGCCATTGATGAATTTAGTAATGTTTTCCTCAGTAATTTGATCTGATCCGGTAATTGCCTGTACTATTCCGTTCTTATCGATCCAGATTTCATGTGGTTCAGAGACGTGAGGAAATACTTTTGATAAAACGGTATCGGAAGTGGTGGTGGGCAAGCTAACATTCCGTAGCATATATTTATTCGTCAGGAATATTTCCACGGCTTTCTTTTTTTCAAAGGTGCACATCAATACATTGAATTTTCCATTGTATTTTTTGTGAAGAGAATCTAGTTTTGGCATTGCTGCAATACAGGAACCGCAGTAGGTAAACCAGAAGTCGATAATAAGTGGTTTTCCTTTGAACTCTGAACGTAAGTTGATGTTGTTTTTCTCATATCTGAACAGGTCTGTCAATAACACATCCGGTATCTGTTGGTGGATGCCGGTTTCCTGGGCTTTTACGAAAAGGAATAGCTGTTGGCAGATGATGAGTAGTGCAATTATTTTTTTGTACTTAGTCATGACAATCTTATTTTTTATTTTAGTTATAACCTGGGTTTTGTGTAAGTGTTGTATTGAGAAGCGTTTCTCCAAAAGGAATCGGGTATAGCACATCAGTTGGCTTCCACTGCGCCTTTAAAGGTTTTAAAATCTTATCTGCCTCATTATGCCGGATCAGATCAAACCAACGGTGCCCCCATTCGCATAAAAACTCTATTCTGTTTTCTTGTTTTACAGCTGCCGTTGTTTGTGTGGATGTAAGTGTATAAGGTAATTTAGGGAGTGCCTGTGGAACTGACTCATCACGCGCTCTGTCTCTTAATACATTGAGATCATCTATAGCCCCTTTGATATAACCTTGCTCAGTTCTTGCCTCTGCACGGATGAGATATTGTTCTGCCAAACGAAATACTGTATAATAGTCTACGGCGGGATCTGGTGTGGGATTCGCGTTTTTGTATTTATAGGGATAGTAAAAGGTGTCACTGCCAAGGGTCATATAATTTGTCCAGTTCGAAAGTCTTTTATCCCCTTTTTCAAAGGCATTCATTAGTTGGTGGGAGATGATATATTTGGGGGGGGCCGCTGATGATGGGTCTGGAATAAGATTAGCACCTTCCAATGTAAGATAGCCGGTCGGCGTAGGAATCAGCTGCCAGATGGATTCGGTGCTATTAGGAAGGAATACGCCATTTAAGTCACTGGCCAGACTATATACGTTTGCATCAATGATTTGCGAAGCGGTACTTTCTGCGTCTTTCCATCTTTTTTCATATAAATATAACCGGGCTAATAATGCCATGGCTGTAAACTGGTTAGGACGTACATGTTCTGTTGTAGGATAGCTCGGTGTTAGTAGTGAAATAGCGTCTGTAAGATCTGACAATATCTTTTTCTTTATATCAGCTACAGGGGTTCTGGAGATTCTTTTGTTTACCTCATAGTCTGTGCTGGTTTCATAGGGGACATCACCGAATAGATTAATCATGTAGAAATAGATGAATGCTCTTGCAAATTTACTCTCGCCCAATAGTTGATTTTTCACTGATGGGCTTAAAGTGGTGCTTTCTGTTAGTCCGGATATACAGGCGTTGATCTGGTAAAGACAAACATAAGGCCTTACCCAGAATTTTGTTTGAAGCGCGTCATTTTGTACGGAAATAGAATTGTCCGCAAATTCCTGTTCTGTTGTTTCTGTAGCACTGGTAGTGATTAATTCGTCTGACGATAACCCTGTATACACTGTTACGGCACCACTGGTGAGATTAAAGTAAGGAGACATCATTTGGGAATATATTCCCAAGACTGTTGTTGTTGCAGCTGCATCACTCTGAAATAGCGTAGCAGCAGTAACCTTGTCAATTGGCAATGGTACATCTACCAGTTTGTCGCAGGACAATAGACCAGACGTACTTAAGAAAAATAGTATATAAAAGGCAGATAAGTGCGGTGTTTTTTTCATAGTAATTCTTTATTATTCTGGAGGTAAAGTGAAATAGCGGGCATCTTATTACAAGGTGACCTGTAGACCGGCAGTAAGTGTTCTCAATGGCGGTAGCGTTTGCAGGCCCGGCGCTTCGGGATCTGTTACTTTATACTTTGTTATAGTGAATAGGTTTTGTCCCAGTAAGAATACCCTCATTTTGAATTTACTTTTCAGGTCAGGTGACAGGTTGTATGATAAGGATAGATTTTTGAGACGTATAAAAGAGGTACTTGAGTAAACCACATCGGAACGGGTCAAATAGCCTATCTGTCTATAGGCGTCACTTCTGGTAGAGGTTGTGAATTTTTGAACTGCTTTGTCCTGCAAAATTTCTGCAGCTTGATTGTTTATAAAACCGGGTGAACCCTTACGGTTATTGTAGCTGCTGTAGAGATAGTTTTGTCCTTCCTGATTTTTGAAATCAAAGAATACGTCCAGCTCTATTCCTTTATAGGAAAAGTGGTTGCCAACACCTCCATAATATTTCGGATCGGGATTAAAAATTGGGAGGAAGTCATTTGCATCTAAAAAACCGTCGCCATTCACATCTGTGAATGTATAGATACCTTTCTCATTAATCCCGGTAGAATGGTAGCCATTAAGGACATTGATAGATTGACCGGTTTTGTAAGTAGTTGCGTAGGGGCTTGTTAACAGATCTGGGAATGAAAGCAATTTGTTTTTTGGAATCGTAATATTACCGCTTATATTCCATTTGAAATTTTTAGTAGACAAAATATCTCCGCTCAGACTAATTTCAAAACCACTATTTTGAATGAGTGCCGGTAAGTTGGCTGTTACGTAACTAAATCCGGTTTGGGCAGGAAGATTATAAAGAATTAACTGGTTGTCACAACGATTACGGAAGTAAGCTAGTGTGGCCAATAGTCTGTTATTCCAAAGTCCCAGTTCCATAGCTCCCTCTAATTTTCTATTTCTCTCCCAGTTATAACTTGGATTGAATAGCCCTTCCGGCATGAGGGTAGTCGTACCCTGATAAGGTGTTTGGGTAATGGAAGACCATGCATCCAGGTATTTGTAGTCTCCAATCTGATCGTTGCCGCTGCTTCCGTAGCTGCCTCTTATTTTGGCATAGCTAAGAACGGGTATCTTGTCTTTAACAAAGTTCTCATTTGAAATGATCCAGCCTATGCCTACAGCGCCAAAATTTGAATACCTGTTGCCGGGGCCAAATCTACTGGATCCATCCCTTCGTCCGGATATATTGAGCAGATATTTGTCATACAGGTTATAATTAATACGGCCGAACATAGCGGCATACTTGTATTCACTATATTTATTTTCAGCACTGGTTACCGGAGCTGCCGCTATTGATTTTATCAATGCGTCATTGGTATATCCACTCGCATTGATGTAAGTTGAACTATTTTGGATTTTTTGCCAGCTGCCTCCCAGTAATGCGTTCAGTTGTCCTCCCAGCACCTTCTGGCTGTATTCCAATTGCGGTTCAATACTCCAGCTTTTGAAACTGGTATTGGCAAATTGAGAAGAGCCCGTTATGGCACTGGTGGTATTGGGATTGACCCCTGTTTGTGGATAGGTGCCCATTTCATTTGATGATATCGTGTTGTAACCTCCCCGCGCTTTTATTTTTAAAGCACTTGTAATACGGTAGCTCAGTTGCAAACTGGAAAGCAGGTTATCTGCTTTAATTTCATATTTGTTATTAATCAGTGCCATAGGGTTATTAAAAGGTCCTCCCGGAGGCCCCCAGTTGATTTGCCCCGCTTCATTATATAATGGGGGAGCATTCGGTGGTAACTGCGTAAGAGATTGCCACTGTGGCATATTGATATCATTTGAGCTATAGATCGTTGAAAAGTCCAGCCCAAACCTTTGATCAGTAGATTGATGATTTAAATTGGAATTAAAGGAAACCCTGTTATTGTAACCGTTGCCCAGCAGCACCGTACCATCGTGATGATATCCGGTGCCAATCAGAAACTGCGTATTTTTACTTCCTCCGCTCACTGATACATTTGCATTAGTGGTATTGGCCGTATTGCCCTGTAGCATTTTTTGCCAATCTGTATTCCTGGTAGTATCCCATACCAACAAATCGTATGCATTTGTTTTAGTGGGCGTAATGCCGTCATTTTGAAAAGCGGTTCTTCTTACTTGTAAATATTCCCGGGTATTCAGCATTTTTGGGACTTTGGTGGACTGACTGATGCCCGAATAGGCGGAGGCATTAAATTCAGTTTTCCCGGCTTTTCCTTTTTTGGTAGTAATGAGTATCACCCCATTTGCGCCGCGGCTTCCGTATATGGAGGTGGCGTCTGCATCTTTCAATACATCGATGCTTTCAATGTCGTCCGGATTGATCGTACTAAATGGACTGACCGCATCAAGGGATGTTGATCCATAGCCTGCAAAAGTGGATGGCACGTTTCCACTGCTGATGCCGTTATTACCGGATGCCATGGGTACGCCATCTATAATAAACAGCGGGTCTGAACCGCTGAAAATGCTGTTTTTACCACGTAGTTGCACTTTTACAGCCGCTCCTGGTAAGCCATTCATCGGTGTAATCGTCAATCCCGGTACCCTGCCCTGCAGCGCCAGTAAAACATTAGATACTGGCTGCTGCTGAATTTCCTTCGCAGCTACGGTGCTCACACTTCCCGTATTATACCGTTGTGTGGTAGTACCATAGCCTATTACCACCGTTTCATCCAGTTTACTCGTTGCCGGTTTCAGCCTGATATTAATGGCAGATTGGTTTTTCAAAACAAACCGCTCCGCCATATATCCTGTGAAGCTAATGACCATTGTAGCATTAGCCGGAACATCATCAATACGAAACTTTCCATTCACATCCGTCACCGCTCCCTTATTAGAATTCGCCACTTTAATGGTAGCGCCAATCAGCGGTAATGATTTATCATCCGTCACCTGCCCGGTGATCATTACCCCTGATGACACCACGCTACTGTCTTTTAATGGTTTGGGAATAGCCCGGTTTTCTTCCTTCCTCAGGTAAATCCCGTTATCTATATACTTCCACGAAATCCCCTTTGCGGTAAACAATTGTCCCAGTACGGTATTCAGCGGGGCTTCATTATAGCTCACATTTACCTTCTCATTGGTATTGACTTCCGTTTCGCTGTAGTTGAAACGCCGGTGCGTTTGCTTCTCTATATTTTTCATCACACTGGACAGGGAAACATTGCCCGCCATCAGCGTCACTTTTTCATCGCCGTATTCTTGTGCGGAAACGACTAAACAGAAGCGCAGGAGCATCATGACAAGAAATGACCTGCTTAGCATGGAGCGAATTTTTAGATGTTTGCTCATAAGTACATGTTGAGGATGATGGTGTTTTAAAAAACAGCAATTAGTTTTTTGAGGGAAAAGATTTACATGACATGTACTTAGATGGAACAGATTAACGCAGGAAGTACTATCGCGGTACCCCACTTTTGATGTTAATATAATATGAACAATACCGAAACCTTGTTTTGTTAACTTTCGATTTACAGTTGTCGGTGGGATATTTATTTGATTGCATATGAATTTAATCATCATCCGTATGCATGAAATAAGCGACGAAGCATTATTTAACCTGGTACAAACGGGATGCAGGGACGCATTCAATACGCTGGTGATCCGTTACCAGCAGCTGCTATTCATGGCGGCCAGGCAGCGGCTGGGGGCGGAGGAAGAAGCCCATGATGCCGTACAGGAGGTTTTTATCTGGTTATGG
>NZ_DATCVJ010000293.1:0-3522 GCF_036566945.1 Chitinophaga sp.
CTAAATCAGTATAATCCTGAACAAAGACAAAAAAACTAGGGCTTCACATATTTCATGAGCCATTCATCCATCTCCCACAGCATATGCAGGATACTTTCCTTTGCAGCATAGCCATGGCTTTCCTGTGGCAGGAATACCAGGCGGGCGGTGCCTCCGTTGCCTTTAATGGCATTATATAGTCTTTCGCTCTGGATCGGGAAAGTGCCGGAGTTGTTGTCTGCTTCTCCGTGAATCAGCAGTATAGGCGCTTTGATCTTATCTGCATAAGAAAACGGCGACATCTTATAATATACTTCCGGCGCCTGCCAATAGGTACGCTGTTCGTTCTGGAATCCGAAAGGCGTTAAAGTACGGTTATAAGCGCCACTGCGGGAAATGCCGGCCTTGAACAGGTTCGTATGTGCGAGCAGGTTAGACGTCATAAAAGCACCGTAAGAGTGACCGCCCACAGCGATGCGGTCTTTATCGCCTACGCCCATTTCGGTAATTTTATTGACCGCAGCATCTGCATTCATTACCAGTTGCTCAATAAAAGTATCATTGGGTTCTTTGTCGCCCTCTCCTACAATTGGCATTTCGGTGGCATCCATAACAGCAAAACCACGGGTTACCCAGAAGATGGGAGAACCATAATTTACACGGGTAAATCTATAGGCAGACCCACGCACCTGTGCCGCATCGCTGGCAGATTTATATTCCCGCGGATAAGCCCACATCAGTACCGGCAAACGACCATCTTTAGCAGGGTCATAGCCTTCCGGCAGGTATAACATGGCGGTAAGGTCTACACCGTCTTTACGTTTATATTTCAGTAACTGTTTCTGCACGCCTTTCAGCTGTGGCTGTGGGTGTGGAAATGCCGTGAGGGCTACGGCTGTTTTTTTCTTCAGGTCCTGCAGGTAGTAATTTACGGGAGATGTAACAGACTCACGTGCCACTACCACCACGAGTTTGGCAGGATCTATCACATCCGCCACCTGCTCGTAGTAGGGGGCCTGGGAGCGCCACAGGATACGTTGTTTACTGTTGTCCAGGTTAAAGGCCGACAGAAAAGGACGATCTCCTTCCGGCGATGCGCCGGGCGCCGTCATCAGCAATTCATGTGCAGGAGAAACGTATAACACCGACCGGTTAAACTGATTCTTCACGGTAACCGGATCTCCCGGATCATTATAACGGTCATTTTCAGAACGGTCAATAATGGTCACAGGGGCTTGCTCCGGATGACCAGGATCAATACGGCTCACCCTTATTTTTTGTTGGGTGCTGTTGGCATCAGATACCAGCGCCAGTTGATTGTTGGCCCAGCTGATACCGGCAAAACGGTTTACTGTTTTTACCAATGGTGTTGGCGCAGCTTCAAATGGCGCAGGAAGTATATTCACCACATCGCGGAAAGGCACGTCTTTTTTGGGATCGCCGCCATCCAGGGCCTGTACCCACCAGATAGTAGCGGCAACATCATTGCGCCAGGAAAAACGACGGGGATAGTTGCTGGTAGCATCAAAGCCTTTAGGTCTTACCTCGTCGAGCGGATTACTGGCCAATTTCTTCACCAGCTCACCATTCATTTTCCAGATCTCCGTTTCTGTAGGAAAGCGGCTGGCGCCCACCAGGTAGGAATAAGGACGATGCAGACTTTCCATCAGCAGGTATTGATTGTCGGGCGATGGAGAGGCGGTTACATAAATAGCTACTTTGCCGATAACCTGTTCTCCGCTATTGCTGATCATCACCGGCTCGGATTGAAAATAATAATCGACCAGTTGCTCATCATACGGGTTCTTCAGCATATCCTGGTAAGTAGCCGCAGGAGCTGCTTTACCGCTGGTTTGCTGTACCGTAGGGCCTTCCGGCGCCACTGGTTTTTCCGGCGCTTTGCCGATAGCCGCAGGCACCGCCAACACCAGTATACGGTTATCATCTATCCAGGTAAACGCCGGTCCTGCAATATCATTGAGGCGGCGGTTACTCAGCCGGGAAGCCACCCCTGTACCGATATCAGCTTTCCATAAAGTAATGCTATTGTTATCAGTAACGGTAAAGGCTATACTTTTTTGTGAAGGCGACCAGCTCACATGACCAATGCGCGCATTGGCAGGTAGTCCGGACACCGGGTATTCTTTATTGCCTTTGATATTTTTAATACGAATAGCCGTCAGGTAACCGATCCTGCTGGGACCGAAATTAGCGGGATTGATGCGTAATCCGGCCAACCGATATTCCGGTTGCGATAGTTCTTCAATGGTGGGATAGCTGGTGCGATCCATGACCAGCATCACATCCCCTTTACTACTAAAGTCCGTTTGCGGTGATGGCGCCGCCATGGCCAGTTCCAGGATACTTTCGGGAGGCGTCTGATACTTCAGCGCATCTTGTGCATAGGCGTGATAAGTAATGAATAAGGATAATGATAAAATCAATTTTCTCATATAGCAGTTGATATTTGTAAGCAGTTCGCCAAAATAAACTTATTGCTACATAGAACAAAGCAGAAAATGATGAGTGAGTTATGACTGGCTATTAAATGTGCGAAAGACACGATCCCATATGCTCGTATAAAATCCAAAATTACACTGCTCATGGCGGTGATGTGTATGATGGAAAGTAGAAGTACCGAGGTATTTCAGCACCGGCCACTGATGCACCTTTGCAGGCAATGGCTCCATACCCAGGTGTCCCATCATGCCGAAAATAACATTGATGATCAGGTAGATGATAATGCCATAAATATTCAGTGGAAACAATAGTAATAACAGTAGCCACAAAGCGCCGAAGCTAAGCGTTTCCAGCGGGTGTAAAATAAACAGGTCTATAGGCTCAGGATCGGTGGCTTCGTGATGTAAGGTATGCAGCAGTTTATACAATGGCGTTTTATGAATTACATAATGGAAAATATACATCAGCAAATCCATGGCGAAAAAAAGGAAGGCGGCGTGGAGCAGTATGCTGATGGAAAACGCCGTGGTGATACGAATGGCCTGCTGTGTCCACAGCCAGTATCCGGTGTAAGTTATAACGGTATTGAGAACAGTGGTGACGGCTGCAATGTGCCACTGCCGGCTATTATAGGCGAACGGGTGAGGTGGATGTTGTACCGATGGCATGGATGGCGCGACTGTACCTGTAAAAGATGCAGATGATTGCGCACCTGGCTCCGCTTGCGTGGCCTGTTGGCCGATCCCGGATGCATTTACTTCCCGCACGGCGTTCCGCAATCTATGCCCCCATACCAGCACCGCTAACAAAATAGCGGTGTTTTCTGCCAGGAAAATGATCCATAGCAGCCAGGAAGGGCAGTTTCGTAAAGTATCGAGTAATGTATCCATCGGTTTCGGTAAACAATCTCCCAAAAAAAATCTTCAAAAAAATAAAAAAAATAAAAAAGCGATTATCTTTGCAATCATCAGATGATATGACGAATTTAAACATTTCTCCCTTAAAGCGACTCAGCCTGGCTGAGGAAGTAGCAGACCGTCTGCAGGAATTAATCGTTTCCGGTAAATACGTGGTAGGACAGCA
>NZ_DATCVJ010000294.1:0-7245 GCF_036566945.1 Chitinophaga sp.
GGTAAGCGGACGATATCCTGCCGGAGTTGTAGTTCATTGATGAGGTAAGCATCCAGTGAAGGAATCATGATGCCGGTGCAACTCACGGTAATAATATAATCGATGTCGGTACCTTTCAGCCCTGCTTTATTCAGTGCCTCCTGCAAACAGGTACGCCCCAGCACAATGGCTTCGCGCATGTAAATATTATTCTTCTCTTCAAAAGTTGTTTTGGTAAACACTTCTTCCGGCCCCATAATCGAATAGCGATTATCGACGCCGGCATTTTCGAAGATCTTCTTTACTTTTCTGATGAACCGGTCTTCCTGTCCATATAACCAGGTGTCTAAAAAAGGTAATATTTCAGGAGTAGATCTTGTATAGGGAGGGATAGCTTTCGCGACAGTTTGAATTTTAACGCTCATAAATTATTAATTATCCATTGATAGCGGAAAGCCCATTTCCATTGCAGCGAATAGGCGCCGATATTAAGTTCTGCTGATAAGTGATGTAATTCTTTTTTCTTAAATCCCCGGAGAATAGATACCTGTCCGTCTGCCCTTACCATGCGGTTTAAATTAAACACCAGGCAGACCAGCTGAAACAAACGATACGCCAATGCGCTCCGGTGAAGATCGTTGATCACGATACCGATCTTCGCCTGCTGACGGAAAGCTGTCATCAGGAAACGGATTTCTTCTTCTTTAAAATGGTGTAAGGTAAGCGTACATAAAATAATATCATAGTGCTGTTCCCGGAAAGCCGGCTCCATAATGTTCTGGCAATGATACTGAATATCCGGATATGCCTGCGACAATTCCCGTGCATGCGTGACCGTAGTCTGATTGGCATCTACGCCAACGAGTTGAAAATGCCGTTGTAATTTTTTGCCGAATGCAGATAATTGTCTTAGCATATCGCCGTTGCCGCAACCTACGTCGAGGATGGTAATCGTTTGTCCGGCAGGAATATCTTTTATCAGGGCAGTCACTCCTTTGAGTGTAATCCGGTTGCCTCCCAGCAGCCGGTTGATTTGTGCTATTTTATGTAATGTTTCTTTTAACAGTGTTCCATCCATGTTAAAGTCATCCATAATTTCGGGCGCCTGACTTCTTTGCCGGGTATTTATACGCATTCCAGTGCTGCTTTTAGAGGTTTACCATGGGTGCGTTTAATAATACCGGGCAACAGGCCGGGGAATAAAATGAGCCCTTTCATCATGGTAGCAGATAATTTTTCATTCCGGAACAATCGCGATAAAACGCGGCCGGTGCGCATACGGCTGCTGAACATTTTATTCCAGGCTTTCGTATACTCCTGTTCCAATACGTTCCTGTTTTTTACGGTGGCTGCAAAATACTGCAACACCTTTTCCGACGCGATTTGCGCGCTTTGTATGGCCATGGCCATACCATTGCCGCAGAGCGGGTGAATAAGACCGGCGGTATCACCTGTCATTAAAATATGATGGACCACTTTTTCTTTTTCAGAAAAAGATACCTGGCTAATGGTAAGTGGCTTGTCGAACAACAGCGTGCTGCGTTCGAAGATCTCCTTCAGGTGTTGATTACGATACAATACCTGCTCCTGATGGGTGGCTATATTTTTATGATTTTTGAAGCTCTCATAGCTCACCAGGTAACAGATGTTGAGGATATCGTCTTCTACTTTAGATACGCCGCAATAGCCGCCGTCGAAATTATGAAGACCAACGGTATCCGCCGGAAAATCGCCCCTGTAGTGTGCTTTCACGGCCAGCCAGGGTGATTTCTCATTCATAAAATTACGGGCCAGTTTAGTATCCAGTGCCGCTCTTTTTCCGTAGGCGCCCAATACCACCGGTGCAGAAAATACACCGTTTTCATTGGTGTCTATAAAAAAACGATCGTTTTCAAATACCACGTTGGTCACGGTATCCTGGATCAATGCTACACCATTCTTCAGCATTTGCTGCATCAGGAACTGATCGAAGGCATACCGGCTCACGCCGAAGCCTCCCAGTGGGAGCCGCGTTTCCAGTGTTTTACCGTAATGATCTGAAATAATAAGCCGGTCTATCCGGGAAGGATTCAATGCTTCGGGATCAGCCCCGAGCGATTGCAGATAAGGTAACACTTCATTGGATACATACTCCCCGCACACTTTATGTGAAGGATAAGTATTTTTTTCAATAACAGTTACCTGTAAACCAGCTTTCGATAAATGAATAGCGCTGGTCAGGCCGGAAAGGCCGCCTCCGATAATAATGACATCTCTTGAACCCATACCCCTATGGTTAAAACAATAACAAGCTCCGACACAACAATCGTTGCTGTTCCCAATATAACGAAATTATAGCTGATAACGGCAGCGAAAAAAAGGATTTATAGTCTGTACTACCGGTACCGGCTATACGAAAAACGAAAAATGGATATTCCTTATTCACTTCTTTAACATTCAATAATTATATAATTTAAAAAACGCGCATACGGCTGTTTACCAAACCACTATAAAACTTAACATTGCCAATATTATATAATTGTTAATTTTGATTTTAATTGTTTTTGTAAATAAATTATTTATCCATGACCGATTCCAGGAAACCGACCGGCAAGCATCTGAAAAAGGATGCTGGTTTAAAAGTAGCCGAAATACTCACTGCCGCTTTGGGGGATTTAAAAGAGACTTTAGGGGAAAAGAAGTTTTTGCGTAACATTAAAAAAGCCAGCAAGGCCATGATCGCAGGTTTATCAGATAAAAAGGCACCTGCCAAGCCGAAAAAGAAAGCTGCTGCGAAAAAAAACGTAGCCAAAAAAGCAACTGCTCCGAAAGCCGATAATCTGAAAGCGCCTAAGCCTCCTAAGAAAGATGCGCTAAAATCTGCCGCTAAAAAATCTGCTCCCAAAAAAGCAGCCGCTAAAAAAGCCTAAGCCCTCCATAGCCGGATCATCTTACCTGTAGTGTCTTTATTGTGCCGCCCTGTCAGGGGCAAGGGATCGTTATGCCCCTCATCAAGTGGTGCAGTAAAGATACTTTACTGGTGCGGTGGACGCACCTGTGCATACATATTGATATCATAAGCTTTGTTGTCCCAAAGCATCCATTGTTGCAATAATCCTTCGGCATGGAAGCCCGTTTTTATCAATACTTTCTCCGAAGCTATATTGCCCGGCAACACCTCCGCTTCAATTCTCTTCAGCTCCAAAGTAGTAAAACCATATTCCAGCACTGCCGCTATGGCTTCAGCCATATATCCTTTGCCCCAGTATTCCTGCACCAGCGCAAACACCAATACCCCTTTATGCCCCGGAACAATACTGTTGAAACCAATCATACCAATCAGCTCCTCCCTGCCCTGTAAAGCAATCCCCCAACGGATTCCCTGTTTATCCAGGAAACGTTGCTTCAAAAAATCAATTACTTTTCTTACATCCCCCACTTCCTTCAGCGGCACCACATGATAATAGGCGGTTACCCGTTTATCCGTTAAGAGATAAAAAAGATCCGGTTGATGCGCATGTTGTATTTCAATAAGGTGCAGTCGGGGCGTTTGCAGTACGGGGAATTGATCCGGCAGAGCTTTCATGTTTAGGTTGGTCGTTTTTAAAAACTAAATATAGGATAAAAACCATTGTACCACACATCCAAAATGTGACAACTCCTTCACAAAAAAAAGTATCTTGTTTTCAAATTTATTCCACGACATGCGATTAGTCACTCAGCGTCCGGCAGCCACACTGCTGGCAGTACTTATTATGGGCGGGACCGCCGTCCACGCCCAGCAACACACATTTAATGAAAAGGGAATTTCCCGGCCACTATTGGAAAACTACCTGGACCATGCCGTCACCATGACCGAATTCCTCGCCGTAGATCCGTATGCGTTAGATGCCCCCTATCCCAACAAAGAAGATGATATCCGGCTGATTCATCACCTGGGAGCGAAATTTATCGGCAGGGCTATTTATCGCTGGGGAAGCGAAGCAGTACTCGCCAACAAAGACTACCTCAACAACGCGAAACGGCTGGTGCAGGAAGTACAGAAAACCGATCCGGAAGTGATTTTCCAGGCCGCCCTGTTTGAACAGATCACGCCACAGGTCAACACCATTCCCATACCCGACTGGGCTTTTAAGGCATTGAGACTTCCGGCGGAAGACCGGCATTTCCGTTACGACGACATGCTCAATCTCAAAGGGAAACTGGTGGACCACTGGAGCAAAGGCAATAGTGTACCCGATATCACCAGGACAGAAACACAGCTATGGTTTATGTTCCTGGCAGGCACCTATATGGAAGTAGGCTGCGAAGCGCTTCACCTGGGGCAGATCGCGCTAATAGGCATGGAAGATCCTGCATTGACTACCTGGGCCGCCTTCCTGGAGAAATTGCGTGCCTACGCCAAAGACCATACCCGCCATCATTGGGTATTGCTGGATGCACATACACCTTCCGGTGGCATGGTGGTAAACGGGAAAAGTTTGCTTGACTTCAACTCGTTTCCCCTGCGCATCAAATCAGTACCGGAACACCCGCAACAGGGTATTTTGCAAATGGGGTTTACCGATGCCCTTTTCGGGAGAAGCAAAGGCGGTATTGCACCCAGTGGCTGGAAAGCGGCCTCCATGCCTTATCTTGTGGAGTTGGATAATTTTGGCGTAAGTAACCATCCCGGTGTACCCGATACCACCACCATCTACCCCTGGGGTTATGATGAGATCAGCTGGTTTTATCAGCAACCGGAACAATACCGCAACGACTGGCTGCGATATGCCCATGCCTGGGTAGCTGCTCATGACAGCAATGGCCATTTACAAATGCCGGTAACACGCATTGTTACTTTAGGCAGGAAGCAACCCCGGCTCAAGTTCCGGGCAAATACCCGCTCTGCGAATTGTCCCGATGGAATGAATACAGAAGAAACGATTAAAGAAATCTGGCAGACCGCCGATGCAAAGAAATAGACGAAAAAGTCAAGGGTGACCGCAGTGGTCACCCTTGACTTTTTATAGTTGTGAAACTGATTATTTCTTTCTTGTAAATTTGGCCACCTGTGTGCCGGACACCTGCACGCCTGGTACTGCCATCTGGCTAAGGTCTATAGTCATGGTCAGATTATCGCCATCTACCAGTACTGTGGCATCTGCACCTTGCGTAGGCGTTACACCGGTTCCGGTCGGATCTCCTATAAATCCTTCATCCATATGAATCTTATTCCCGCCTGTTGATTTATAGGGCGACACGCCATCATAAGACGGCATTATCTCCATGATGGGATAGGGTATCTCTGTAGTCGGTATGCCAGGTGCACTCACCGTGACTTTCATCGTGCCACTAATCGTGTAGGACAGTCCCGTGATGGTAATATTTTTACCATCAAAAACAAACACCCCTTCGTTATCCGAAGTGGTATATTCACTAATTGATTTCATGGTGGCTACACCTTCTTTCTGGGAGGTAGTGCTCTTCACCGTTACGCCCACAAAATTCCAGGTACCTTCTATTTTAGCAGTGCCTGTGGGTGGTGTTACCGTGGTACTAGTATCTTGTGGATTGGTACCCGGTGGATAAACCGGATTTACATCAGGTCCTGCCATTTCAAGGTTACAGGCAGCAAAGGATAAACTTATAGTTGCTAACAGGAACAGGGATCTAAATGCGAAGCTGGCGTTTGATGTGGTGTTTGAGGATTTTAAGGTGGTGGCGGTGAAGTAAATTATTGTGCGGCCACCGAGGTGGCCGCTTTTATTTAATGAAGTCTATATATTTTTGGAGGCTGTTTTGCCCCATAAAACCATTCTCACCATTCCATTATCGGCAAGTATGAACGGGATGAAGTGAAGCCTACTATCGATGTCGTTAAAAAACTGGCTGATGTCTTGGAGACAACTGTGGGTTACTTACTCGGAGAGTCCGAAGACAGGGAACTTTTAAAAGACCCCTCTATGCTAAAGCGATTGAATGATATTTCTAAATTCCCTGATCAAGATAAAAAATGTATCCTCTACGCTCTCGATGCTATGATTAATAACGTAAAGTTCAAAGCAATTCAATAAAAGTCAACACCCATAAAGTAATAAAACCCGGTCAAAAGCGACCGGGTTTTATTACTCTATAAATTACTTAATAACAAGTAACAGTATCTCCTCTTTCCTTTATAATAGTGCTAATATCTGGTGATAGTTTGTACCCACTAGGTAATCTAATACCCAGCATCTTACCCGTTAGATATTCTATATATCCTTTTTCTCCTTGACTTAAACTAATTATCTTCCCAAGATTTAAACCAATGCGGGATTGCAACTCCTCTGGAATCAAGATCTGAGGATACTTCTTCAAGTAAAAAGAATAATAACTCGGCCAGACCCAAAGACCATCAGTATAAATAATATTAGGTCCAATAAGCTCCCCATCAGTATCATACAGATTCGATATATAACGAACTATTGAAACTCCATTTTCTAAATAATTGCTGATTTCAGGTAACTTTTCATTATTAAGCAAACTATCAGAAAAAAGATCATTTATATCTTTAGAGCATGCGATATGCGGATCATGAACATGCAAAAAACCGACAACATTCATATTCTAAATTAAGGTTTAAATACTTTGAAAATTCCTCCTGGAACTATCGGTTTACCTAATTGAAACCAAGAACCAGGATACCCTACAAACATTGGCCTGGTAGGTGCTACAACCATCGCCTGAGACATCGCAGACAGACGTTGAGCAGCTCCCCCTTCCAATGAGCCAGACCAACAAGACATCAACCTAATACGAGTACCTTGTTGATAACCATCAGCAAGCATTTTTGAATATAATGCTTCAACACTCATCCGTTGTCCATTAAAAATAAACTCCTCTCCATTCTTAGCTCCATGCACTACAACATCGAACCATCCTTTCCTAGATGGCAGATTGGCCATACTTTCCAGAACTATCTGATCATTCCCATAACCTGCTAAAAATTTACCACTAGTAGAAAAAGCTGTACCAGCATAAGCACCTAAACCACTTTGAACCATCGTAGGCATTAATCCCTCCATCAACTCAAAGCTTCCCGACTTCCGCATCCAATCAGCAGCACTTCCATTTCGCCCTGTCATATAGCTGGCAAAAGATTTATCTGCACTCATCATCTTCCCAATGGATTCCCAATCATAATTTTTCCGGGAAGTGGTTATTAAACCATCAAGATATAGGTCCTTGCCCCAAGTCATACCATTCGCGCTACCTCTATCTTCGGGATGTAATTGTGTACTTGTGCTTGTTGTTGTAGATCCTTTA
>NZ_DATCVJ010000295.1:0-5386 GCF_036566945.1 Chitinophaga sp.
TTCATAATTGTCGGCATTAAACTCCCGGTAACCGGCAGTAGGGATGTTGTTCCGCTCCATAAAAAGCTTGGCGTATGCCTTGCTGCCTTCCAGCTGTGCACCTTCCCGGGAAGGTCCCATTACCGGAATATGCTGCAGCGCAGCATCCTTTTTGAAGAAATCATAGATACCGTTCACCAGGGCCTCTTCAGATCCGGGCATCACCAAATCAATGGCATTGTCCAGGCAAAAGGACTTAATCTTTTCAAATTCACTCACGCCCATGTTTATATTCTGACCACATTGGGCGGTGCCGGCGTTACCCGGAGCAATAAACAGTTGACCGCAAAGCGGGCTTTGTGACATTTTAAGGGCCAGTGCGTGTTCCCGACCACCACTTCCAAGTAATAGTATGTTCATATGAATTGCCTAATAAATGCAGATGCGAAAGAAAGTGCAAAGAAAGATCAAAAAAGCGCAAAAAATGAGCATTTATACCATTTTTTTACGTGGATAACTGATTTTATTTAACTTGCCATATTTAAAGGTTCTCGAAATCTAAAACAACTATTGCTAAAACTAACCAATTTATGATGCAAACTGCTGTTGCACAAGAGTCCCCTATTGCCTCGCAGAAGGGCCACCCTAAGGGGCTCTCAGTATTATTTGCCACGGAAATGTGGGAACGGTTTAACTTTTATGGTATGCGGGCGTTATTAACGCTCTTCCTGGTAAATGCACTGGCTTACTCTGAAGCAGATTCCTCTATCATGTATGGTGGCTTTCTGGGATTATGTTACCTGACCCCTATGCTGGGTGGTTACATTTCCGATCGCTACCTCGGTAATAGAAACTGTATCATATTAGGCGGTTTCATCATGGCTGTAGGGCAATTACTCATGGTATTAAGCGCCACCATCTACGCCTCCAACATTGAAACAGCCAAAATGATCGTATGGCTGGCGTTATTCGTGATTATCTTCGGTAACGGCTTCTTCAAACCCAACATCTCTTCCATGGTAGGCCAGCTGTATCCAAAAGGTGACGGCCGCCTCGATTCTGCTTTCACTATCTTTTATATGGGTATCAATATGGGCGCCTTCCTCGGTATGCTCATCTGCCCTATTCTCGGTGACGTAAAAATAGAAGCCACCGGTGTGAGAATTGTCAGCGCTTTCAAATGGGGCTTCCTTGCCGCCAGTATCGCGATGTTCCTCGGAACTGTCCTGTTCTACTTCCTGAAAGACAAATACGTAGTAAAACCCAATGGTGATCCTATCGGCGCCAAACCTGATTTCAACAAATCTGATATTAACGCCATCGGCAACAAACCCGGAACTACGGCCACCGGAGAAGCGGACAAAGCTAAATTTACGACGTCCGCTATCATCGGTGTATTGGTATTACTGGTAGCGCTGTTCATTGGCATCCACTACCTGTCGCTCGATCCCACTGCACTCAAACAAAATCCGATCAAAGTATGGGTGTATCCTTTCATATATGCTACTGGTATCAGTCTGGCGGTATTAATCCTGACCGACACCTCTATTACTAAAGTAGAAAGACAAAAAATCACTGTCATTTACTTTGTGGCATTTTTCGTGATCTTCTTCTGGGCCTGTTTTGAACAAGCAGGTTCTTCCCTGACCTTCATAGCTGATTATCAAACAGATCGCCACCTCTTTGGCTGGGATATGCCGCCAAGTTTTGTACAAAACGCCAACTCCATCTTCATTATCGTATTCGCATTGCCTTTCAGCTGGTTATGGCTGAAATTACAACAACGCAACCTGGAGCCTATTTCACCAATAAAACAATCTCTCGGACTGGCGCTGCTGGCACTGGGCTTCTTTATCATTGCCATTCAGATGAAAGGACTGGGCGCAGGCGAAAAACTTGGCGTAAGCTGGTTGATCCTGATGTACCTGTTCCACACCCTGGGTGAACTGTGCTTATCTCCGATAGGTTTATCACTGGTGGCTAAACTGGCCCCGCAGCGTTTCTCCTCTCTGCTGATGGGAGTATGGTTCCTGGCTAATGCCGCGGGTTACGCACTGGCTGGTACCCTCGGTGCATTACTGCCACCCACCATGGATAAATACGAGCTGGCTACCAAAAATGGCCTCGACCTGAAAGGTATTCTGGATGGTACGATCACCGCTACTGCCCAGCAACTCGATAAATTAAAAGAACTTCAATTGGCCACGCATTACCCTACTTTCGCAGGTTTCACTATTCACAACCTCTATGAGTTTTTCATGGTGTTTGTAATCCTGCCAGGTGCTGCTGCCATACTGTTATTCATCTCCAGCAGCTTCCTGAAAAAATGGATGCACGAGGTGAGATAGTAGGAGAGCGGAAAGCAGAAGGCTAAAAGCAAAAAGCCATTGAAGCGAGTGAAAAAAGCGAGTAACATTTTCCGCTCAGATCACTCGCTTCCATGGCTTTTTGCTTTTTGCCTTCTGCTTTTTGCCTATAATAATAAACCACCTGTAATCCAAATATATGTCTGACAACAATTTCAAGCCTTTTGTTCCACCTAACGTACAAATGAAGGAGTTCACACTCAAGTCCATTTTACTGGGTTGTGTCTTCGGTATTATTTTCGGCGCAGCCACCGTATACCTGGCGCTGAAAGCGGGTCTCACCGTTTCCGCTTCTATTCCTATTGCCGTTATTGCGATTACTTTAGGGAGAAAATTTTTCAAGACCACCATTCTTGAAAACAATATTATCCAGACAACCGGCTCCGCGGGCGAATCCATTGCGGCCGGTGTAGTATTTACCCTGCCGGGCTTTTTATTCCTCAGCGACGGCGGCGGTGCGCAGTTCTTCAACTACTTTACGATCCTTATCCTGGCCATCTTTGGTGGTATCCTCGGCACCCTGATGATGATCCCTTTAAGGAAATCACTGATTGTAAAAGAACATAAAACCCTGCCTTATCCGGAAGGTACCGCCTGTGGCGATGTACTCATTGCCGGAGAGAAAGGTGGCGATTTTGCTAAAACAGCTTTCTATGGACTGGGCTTTGCTTTTGCCTATGCCATCTTCCAGAAGATCCTGCACGTGATTGCGGAAACACCGGAATACATGACCAAACAGGCCAGTAAATTTTTCCCTTCTGCCAAAATCAGTGGTGACATTACACCGGAATATATGGGAGTAGGATATATTATTGGTCCACGTATTGCCGGAGTACTGGTAGCGGGTGGCGTGCTGTCATGGCTAGCCCTCATTCCTTTGCTGGCATCGCTGCTCCCGGCAGATACCATTGCTACCCAACTGGTGAAAATAGGCTACCTCGCCAACCTGCAAACGCCCGGTGGACAAGGTAACTGGAATCCGCTCACGCATACCTTTACGGATTATTCCGCTGCAGTATATTATGCGTATGTAAGACAAATTGGTGCGGGTGCAGTAGCCGCCGGCGGTTTTATTACGTTGCTGAAAACAATACCCACCATTATCTCCTCTTTCAAAGGAAGTTTAGGGGCTATAAAAGATGGCTCTGAAAACGCAGGTACCAAAGGAAGTGTACCAAGAACAGAAAGTGATCTTAGCCTGAAAGTGGTACTATTCGGCAGTCTCGCACTCATCCTGCTGATGGCTTTTCTGCCACAGCTCCCGGGCGATTCTATCGGCAAAAAATTACTGGTAGGTTTACTGGTAGTGGTATTTGGTGCGTTCTTCGTAACGGTATCCAGTCGTATCGTAGGCCTGATAGGCTCTTCCAACAATCCTATTTCGGGTATGACCATCGCTACGCTGATGGGTACCTGCCTGGTATTTATTGCCGTGGGATGGACTGGTAAAGTATATGAACCCATGGCACTGGTAGTGGGAGGCATGATTTGTATCGCTGCAGCCAATGCCGGCGGCACTTCACAGGATCTGAAATCCGGGTATATTGTAGGCGCCACGCCCATGTATCAGCAAATAGCATTGTTTATTGGGGCCATCGTATCTTCTATTGTGATTGGTTTAACGGTGAAGTTTTTAGATAAGCCTACGGCAGACATGATCAAGCATGGTGTAATAGATCATGCAATCGGCAGCTCGTACTATCCTGCACCACAAGGCACGCTCATGGCTACACTGGCCAAAGGAATCCTGTCGTTTAACCTCGACTGGCAATTTGTGCTGGTAGGTGTATTCCTGTCTGTTACCATGGAGCTGTGCGGTGTAAACTCCCTCTCCTTTGCAGTAGGTGCTTACCTGCCATTATCTACCACACTCCCGATTTTCACCGGTGGCGCCATTCGCGGTCTGGTCGATTACAAACAAAAGAAAGCCAACAAAAAAGTTTCTCCGGAAGAAGAAGAACTGGGCAAAGGAAATCTCTTCGCTACAGGACTGGTAGCCGGTGGGGCAGTGGCGGGTGTTATCATCGCCATACTGGCCGGTTTCGACTCGTCGGCGGAGGTACTCGCCAAATTGAATAACCAGGAAGTACTCACCCATATCCTGGGTCAGGGAGGTTATTATATAATAGGTTGCGCATTTTTCGCGTTTATGGGCTGGTACTTATACCGTACTGCCCGCAAAGCTTAAATCGTCAACTTGTCAAGATAAAGTCGATGCCGGTAACTGGGTGTAACAATCCATTACCGGCATCCGTTTTTGTATTTAAATGTTTAATTTCGTCGCGGAATAATTAAAACTGTTTATAATATAACCTATGCGTATATTAGTCAACGCAATGCTCAGCGCCATTGTATTATTGAGTATTTCCTGCACAAAAGATAAAAAAGATGATAGCCGCCAACGCCGATTTGTATCGATGAAACTGGATAACAGAATTTATCTTTCAGAAAATCCCAAAGGCACTATTTACGTACCTAATTTTGCAGACGAGAACCCGGATAACGATTATCCGAAGATGGTACTCACTGGTCAAACTTATAACGGAGATCAGCTATCCTTTACCTTAGTTGCGCCTACCCTCCCTTTTACACCAGGCAGGTACCCGGCTACTAAAAAAGGAAACAGTATGCTCATTATGCTGAACAGCACTTATGCCACCCTCACCTCAGAAGGAAGTACTGATTTTGCTATCACCATTACCCGTATCGATAATGTTTCCGTAGAAGGTACCTTTACCGGTACGCTGACAGAAACCACCGGCGGCGGTGGACCAAGAGCAGTGAGAGATGGGGCTTTCAGGGCTATTGTAACGCAGATAAGTCAGTAAAGCGTTTTTTTGTCTTACTCAGGATTATACTGATGTTGATGATTTCCAAGATTTTTATTTTTATGATTTGGGAACATTGTTGTCCGGGTAAATCTTAATTAGAAGGTACAAAAAAAGGGCAGTTCCAAAGAACCACCCATATTAGTTAAGTTTGAGTTACCACACTTAAACGATAACTAATGAGCGAATTTAAAAAATTTCCCGGACAGCCGA
>NZ_DATCVJ010000296.1:0-4599 GCF_036566945.1 Chitinophaga sp.
CTCCCGGTACTCCCGAACCCAAAGATGATTTGCTGGTACCCGGATCTATGGTATTTGTTGCACCAGATCATCCGGTGAACACCTCCAATATTGGCAACTGGTGGAAATGGGTGGCAGGTGCCTCCTGGAAACATCCGGAAGGCCCCAACAGCAATCTGGACGGGCGTTGGAAACATCCGGTGGTGCAAGTGGCCTGGGAAGATGCCGCAGCTTACGCCAAATGGGCCGGTAAACGTTTGCCCACCGAAGCAGAGTGGGAGTACGCCGCCAGAGGTGGAAAGGCCGAACAACGCTATGCCTGGGGCAATGAGTTTACACCGGGGCATCATTATATGGCCAATACATTCCAGGGCCATTTCCCGAATAGTGATTCGGGAGATGATGGATTTAAAGGAACTGCTCCGGTAGCCAGTTATCAGGCCAATGCCTACGGGCTATTTGATATGACCGGTAATGTATGGGAATGGACGGAAGACTGGTACGACGCCTCTTTATACAAGAAAATTAATACCCGCGCTGTATTGGTAGATCCCCAGGGACCTACTACCACCAATGATCCGGACGATCCCTATGCGATCAAACGGGTAACCAAAGGCGGCTCTTTTTTATGCGCCAACGACTATTGCGTGAATTATCGCCCCAGTGCGCGCAGGGGAACCTCCTTCGATTCCGGTGCTTCACATATCGGTTTCCGTTGTGTGAAAGATAAACCCGGTGATACAGGTAAAGCAGTATTGGTGCAGAATAAATAAAAATAAGAATGATAAAGACGATAGTAACTGGCCTTTTTATCTGTTGCGCAGCGTTGTCCTGCAAATCCCCCAAAAGTACCGTACCGGAAAATATGCAGCGTAACGTATCGGAATCTATGTTGGATTCCGATACCGCTACGGTATACATGGATAAAGAATTACCCGCCAAAAGGTCCATTGGTACCCTGTTCGAAAAAATGGATTACCAGGAAGCGGTGCAATGCTATTTATGGGCGCTGCCCATTGTGGCCTTCGCGGAGTGGCAACGCGTACATCAGGAAGTGTTTGGAGCTGGCAGTAACGACCTGGTATACTATAACAGTTACGAAGATAAATTGGGTATTTTAACTGCCAACGCGACTACGCCTTACATCATCAGTTTTATTGATCTCGCTAAGAATGGTCCTACGGTGATTGAAATGCCTGCAGGGCATACGGCTGGTGGACTGGCAGATTTCTGGCAGCGGGAACAGGCCGTTATAGGCGAATTTGGACCGGATAAGGGGAAGGGTGGAAAGTATGTACTACTCCCTCCCGGCGCGGCTGATTTCAACGCGCCCGGGTTCTTTACAGTGCCATGCAATACCATGAACGTATTCTTCGGTTTCCGGGCATTGGACCCCGATTCCGTGAAGGCATTGGCGCTCGTAAATGGCGTAAAAATTTATCCTTATGCTCAGCGGGCAAATCCCACTCCCACCAGGGTGATTAGTCCCGCAGGAAAAAAATATTTCGGTGGTCAGCCACATGGCATGGCCTACTGGGAACGGCTAAACGCTATTTTACAGGACGAGCCGGTGGCAGAAAGGGATCGTTTTTTTATGGCGTGGCTGGATAATCTGGGACTTAAAAAAGGGAAGTCTTTTGCTCCCACGGAAAGGCAAAAGAAAATCCTGATGGCTGCCGCTACCGCTGGAGAACAAATGGCGATGGCCAATTCATTTGCAAAACGTTTCGACAGTGTATATCACTGGGCGGACAGGAAATGGGATTACGTGCTGCTACTCAGCGATCCTTCTCAACGCGCGCAAAACTATGATGAGTTTTTTCAGCGTGCTTCCTACTTCTTTGAAGCGGTGACCTATTCCAAATCTATGATCACCCAGGTACCTAACGTAGGACAGGCCTATTTAGGCGCCTATGAAGATCAGGATGGGCAATGGCTGATGGGAGGCATCAGTTATACCTTACATGTACCCGCCAATCCACCTGCAGTAAATTTCTGGTCGCTGACCGTATATGACGCCGCTACCCGGTGCCTGATAGATAACCCTCAGCGGAACGCAGATCTCTCTTCCCGCAAAGATTTAATCCGGAACAGTGATGGTTCCGTAGACCTTTATTTTGGTCCCAAAGCACCGGCAGGAAAAGAAAAGAACTGGGTGCAGACAATACCTGGAAAACACTGGTTTGCCTATATGCGCTTTTATGGTCCTACCGCCGCTTATTTCGATAAGAGCTGGAAGATGGATGATATGGTGCGGGTGAAAGAGTAAGGCGAAAACAGGGGTGTTAAAATTATCATGACGGTAACGGATATACGTTTGTAACGCCTCACATATTCATGCCATTTTGCGGGAAATATTTCTCCATGCCCGCAAACAGTTTTACAGGGTTCTCTTCCCTTCCAGAAGAGAACCCTGCAAAAAAACATCAATACCCCGTATTCTGCCCCAGCGCCGGATTCTTCGCTACTTCCGTAGCCGGAATCGGCAACAGCACATAATAAGGTTTATAAGAAGCTGACAACTCCGGTTCTTCCGTAGCGGAAGCCGTTACTGCCGCCTGAGGATATTTACCCCATCTGATCAGGTCTAAGCGGCGGTGTCCTTCTCCTACTAATTCCCAGGCACGTTCCTGGTAAATTTGATTCCTGAATTGTGCTTGTGAAAGACCGGAAACATCATCCAGGCCAGCGCGTGTTCTTACTTCGTTCAATGCATCTTCTGCCACGCCGGTATGTCCGTTTTCATTGGCGGCTTCTGCGAGCATGAGCAGTACGTCGGCATATCTCAGCAAGTAAATATCCAGACCGCTGTTACGCTCTCCTGCGTCGAGGCGCCACCACTTTGGTCCAAACCAGACATCCACTTTGTTGGTGGCATCGGTTTTGAAAGCGGTGCCATTGTAGCTGGTGGCAATGAGCGATGCTTTCCTTTTGTCTTTCGGATCAAAGCTGTTGGAGAAGCTATGGTAAGGCACATAAGAGCGATACCAGGGCTTGTCAACGAAGGGAGCTACACCTACAGTGTTGTTAGGGGAGTAGAAGGCGTGCTGGTAGCTATTGAGCAGGTCTGTTTGAAAGTCTATTTCAAAGATCGACTCCCGGTTGAATTCATTGTCGGCAGTGAATACATCGGCATAGTTCGGGAGTAAGATATAGACGCCGGAAGTTTTGATCTTCATCGCTGTTTCTTCCGCCTTTGTATAATCTTTGGTCCATAGGTATACTTTGGTGAGCAGGGCGAGTGCGGCGCCGCTGGTGGCACGGCCGTTGTCGGACGACTGATAGGTAGCCGGCAAGCCTGCTGCTGCTTCGGTGAGGTCCGCGATCATTTGTTTGCGGATGTCTGCTACTGCTGTTCTGGGGAAGGTTTTCGACTGATCTATATCGGCATAGTTGTTTTCATTGTATAGTACGGCATCCCCGAATAAGCCGGTAAGATAGTAGTAGAAGAGTGCCCGCAGGAATTTCGCTTCACCCAACACACGGGTTTTGGTGGCCGCAGAAATAGAGGGCGACTTTGTTACTTTATCAATGACCAGGTTGGCGGCGTAAATGCCTTTATAAAGACCTCCATACATCACCGGCGCACTGCCGGGTGTTCCGGCGGTGATATTTAAAGGACCGGGATGCGGTGTTCTGATCACGTCACAATTCTCATCCAGGACGGACCACAGCTCCTGCTGAAACAGGCGGTTAGGGTAGGAGCCTACCAGCCAGTAATACACGCCGTTTGCGCCTTGTATGGCGTCCTGGTCGGATTTAAAGAACTGATCAGGAGAAAGGAAACTTTTAGGCTCTTCCGTCAACGATTTTTTGCAGGAAGTGAAAGTGGCAAATGCTATCGCTATTAAAAATATTTTCTTCATTGTTATTATTTTAAATATCATCAATCAATGCCTGCTGTTACAGGGTCAGGTTCACGCCAATAGCATAGGTTCTGTTTTGCGGGTAGTTGGTGTTATCAAATCCGCGCAGGGTAGAACTGGTGCCGTAGGAATTGGTTTCCGGATCGTAGTAAGGATAGTTGGTGATATTGAATAAGTTGGTGGCAGTAAGATATACGTTCAGGTTATTGATCCATTGACTGTGCATGGCTTTTCCTGATAGATTATAGCCCAGGTTGATTGATTTCAGGCGCAGGAAAGAACCTTTGTATACCCACATGGTAGAGGGGATATAGTTCCTGGAGTTCACACGCGGGATGTCGGAATTGGGATTGGAAGGCGACCAGCGGTCTTTGACCATGGCGTATTGATTCGTCAGTGGCTCACCTGTTTTGTAGAAATCATCTGCGAGGTTCATCACATCGTTGCCAAAGGATCCCTGGAAATAAATGTTCAACGATAAATTTTTGTAACGGAACGTGTTACCAATACCGCCGAAGAATTTAGGGTTGCCATTACCTATCACACTGAAATCTTCCTGGCCAAATTTTCCGTCACCGTTGCGGTCTACATACAAAGGATCTCCTAATTTCGGATTGGCACTTGGATCTACGGCGCCTTTAGGCACTGCATCTGATTTGCGTACGCCATAGTAGGTAGCGCCCCAGAAGGTACCTACGGGATGGCCTACCTGTAATTTGCTCACGGTGCTATAACCACCAAAGTCGATGCCGGC
>NZ_DATCVJ010000297.1:0-4115 GCF_036566945.1 Chitinophaga sp.
GTGGTAACCGCCCTGGGTGTGAAGAGAGATGAAAAAGCACTGGGTTATGCCGTACAGGCAGTAAAAGGCTCACAGCTGCAAACAGTGAAAGGTGTGGACCTGGGGACTTCCCTGACCGGACAGGTATCCGGTTTGGTGGTAAAAAACTCCACCGAATTCAATGGTATACCCACCCTTGAAATGCGTGGTGAAAGCCCATTACTGGTAATCGATGGGGTGCCTTATGGCAACATGACCCTGCGTGATATTCCTACCGATGATATTGAAAGCATTAACATGCTTAAAGGCGCTACTGCAGCGGCACTCTATGGTGCCCGCGGTTCTGCCGGCGCTATTATGATCTCCACCAAAAGAGGAAAAGATGATCGTTTATCCGTAGACGTGAACAGCACTACGATGTTTGGCCTTGGCTACCTGGCCATTCCGAAAACCCAAACTTCCTATGGTCACGGTTTGAATGGTAAAATAGCCAGCGACTATGTGTGGGGGCCTAAACTGGACGTTGGAAATACTGCTGTACAGTGGAATCCGGTGACTAAACAAAATGAAGACATGCCACTGGTGTCCAGCGGAAAGAACAATCTTAGCAACTTCCTGGAAACAGGATTGATCACCAACAACAGCATCAGCGTTACCAAAGGTGGCAAGAATGGTTTTTTCAGAGCAGGCGTGAATCACATCTACAACAAAGGTCAGTTTCCTAATCAGAAATTGAATGTGCTGAATTACACCATGAGCGGCGAATTAAAGGCCGGCGATAAGTTCAGCCTCGAAAGCCATATGGGTTATACCCGTACTTCCGCACCACAACTCTGGGGTAGCGGCTATGGCACACAAGGATATATTTACCAGATCCTGATGTGGACCGGCCCTGACTATGATATCAGAAAATACAAAGACTACTGGGTAACACCCAACGTAAAACAGAACTGGCTGTACAATGCATGGTATGATAACCCCTACCTGATCGCCAACGAGAAACTGAGAAGCACCGAACAAAATAAACTGAATGCCAGTCTGACCATGAACTATTCGATCACCAAGGATCTGAAGCTCATGTTCAGAAATGGTTACGACTATTACAAAAATGAAGATGGTATCCGCAACCCGGCTGGTATCTATTCTACCAACGGCGGATCTATTGGTAATTCCTTCAACTTCAGCTTTAGCGGTAAAGGATTATACGGAATGAATGAAAGCTGGGGTAACAGTATCAACAGTGATCTGATCCTGACCTACAACAAGCAGGTGAAGAAATGGAACATTGATGCATTGGGTGGTGGAAGTATTTTCTACTACAACAACAGAGAGATGGGCGCCCAAACAAGAAACGGTTTGGCAGTACCAGGCTGGTATTCACTGGCCAATGCCGTGCCTTCCACCACGGCGGGTGTAGATGCACTGATCAACAACTACGGTACCTGGGCTAAACAAATGAACAGTACTTACGGTAAAGTATCCGTTTCCTGGAACAGCGCTGTTTTCCTGGACGTTACCGGCAGAAATGACTGGAGTTCTACCCAGCCATCAGATGCCAGATCTTATTTCTATCCTTCTGTAGCTACCAGCGTATTGCTGTCCGAGTTTATCAGCATGCCGCAATGGGTGGATATGTGGAAAGTGAGAGGTTCCTGGACCATCACCAAAACACCACTGGATGTATATGCCAACAACCTGTCTTACACCATCAGCAATTCCTGGGGTAACATCGGCGCCACCACGCCGGATAACCTGGCAGGAACAGACCTGCTGGCTACCACTACCCGCACCTGGGAAATAGGTACCGCCGGTTATCTGTTTAAAAAGAGATTGCACGTAGATGCGGCTTACTATACCAAGCTTTACTACAACACACAGCTGAAACAAACGATCGCACCTTCTTCCGGCTACGCCAGTACGCTGATCAACACCGGCGAAACCTACGCCCGCCGTGGTGTGGAAATCACCCTCGACGGAACGGTACTGAAAAGAAACAATTTCGAATGGCAGTCTATGGTCAACTTCTCTACCCAACACCGTTATTATGTAGATATTGATCCTGTTTATTCTGCCAAGAACCTGTGGACTAAACCAGGTGGACGTTTGGACGTATATGCACAAACAGAACATGCATTGAGAGATCCGGAAGGCAACATGATTCATCAGAATGGCTTGCCTATGCTGAGCAAATACAGCGAGCAGTTTGGTTATACAGATCCTAAGTTTACTTTCGGTTTCGTCAACAACTTTGCGTTCCACAATTTTAACATCGGTATCAGCATTGATGGCCGCATTGGTGGAGTGATGTATGACTACGTATATAATAAGATGTTTGATACCGGCTCTGCACCTGAAACAGATAACGAATACCGTTATGATGAAGTAGTGAAGGGGTTGAAAAACTATGTAGGTAAAGGCGTGAAAGTAGTGAGCGGTGAAGTGGCCTACGATAACTTTGGCCGTATCACAAAAGATACCCGTCAATATGCGCCAAACGATGTACCGGTAAGCTACCAGAGCTACACCCGTTTATGGGGTAATTCCTATGAGCATGGTATCATGAACAAAGGTTTTGTAAAACTGAGAGAAGTATCTATCGGCTACCGCATCCCACAACGCTATTTCGGTAATTCAGGTATCAGAAATGCAGCCGTTTCCCTTACAGGACAGAACCTGCTGCTGATCACCAAATTCAAATACGCAGATCCGGACATCGATAGTGAAAACATGAACGCCCCTGCACAACGCATGGTAGGTATGAACATTAAGGTGGGCTTCTAGTTAAAAATACGGGTGTACAACATGGCTTTGGTGTACTCCTGACAAACATTACTCAATCATGAATAAGCATATTTCTAAAATATCCATCATTGCGTCATTGGTGGCTGGTATGGGTCTTACCAGCTGCAGCAAAAAATTTGACGATATCAATACCAATCCAGATAAGCCTTCTACCGCCTCTTCTGGCTGGCTGGCTACGAGTATACTCACCTCCGTTACCTCCAAGGATATCAGTACAGGTACCGGTTTCCGGCAGCCGTTTACCCTGGGCAAATACATTGCCTGGAGTGAGCTGGCCAGTGATAACCAGTACAATAAGCTGACAAGGGCCAATTTCGACAGATTGCTGGTATTGCGGAACGTGAGCCCAATGGTGGATAATGCGAGCACACCGGAGCTGAAAAACAGTTATGATGGCTTCGGACATTTTGTACGGGCCTGGCAGTTTTTTCAGGTAACCATGCAGCTGGGAGATGTACCTTACTCCCAGGCCATACAGGGCGGCAGCGGTGTTATCAAAGCAAAGTACGATACACAGAAAGAGGTATTTACAGGCATCCTCAGCGAACTGGATCAGGCGGATGCATTGTTGTCTAAAGGAGTGGATTTTCCAGGAGATTTTATCTTCCAGGGAAGTGTCGACAAATGGAGAAGGGTGGTAAACACTTTCGAATTGCATGTGCTGATGAGCCTTTCCAAAAAAGCAACAGACACTGATCTGAAAGTAGCGCAAAAGTTCAATGAGGTGATGCAACGTCCGCTGATGAGAGATTACAGCGACAACTTTGCGGTGACCTACACTGCCTCTGCCGGTTACTGCTACCCATGGAGCAGCACCCCCGCGCAGATCAACCCCTTCGTTATTTATCCGATGTTATCTACCACGCTGATAGATCTGATGAAGCCCGCACAGGACAGAAGGTTGTTTTATTTTGCCGAGCCAGCTGCCGCAAAAATTGCCGGAGGTAAACTGCCGTCAGCATATGACGCATACGTTGGGGTAGAACCTGCGGATGAATTTTCTGCTACCATCAACGCGTTAAATTCCGGTAACTACTGTAATGTAAACAAGCGTTATGTAGAAATGTACAATGCAGAACCGGTGGGCCTGCTGAACTACTGGGATCTACAATTCATCCTCGCGGAAGCAACAGTGAGAGGCTGGATCACTGGTACCGCTGCACAAACCTATTATGCCAATGGTATTAAAAGCTCTATGTCTTTCCTGGCAAAATATGCACCTGCTACTTATGCCCACGGGATGGTGATGGATGATACCTATATTACCGGTTATCCTGCTACCGTTGCCTTGACCGGCTCCGCGGAAAATCAGATCAAACAGATTATCTCGCAGA
>NZ_DATCVJ010000298.1:0-5811 GCF_036566945.1 Chitinophaga sp.
AATCCGTAATTCGTAATTCGTAATTCGTAATTTTTTTCCTCAATAGAGGGAAATGTATTTTTCTGCGTCATCAGGACATAACAGCCATGCCTATATGTTTGTAGAAGGTCTCGTTTTTTTAGTTGTGTTTTTTTTAAAACCGGGGTTGCATAAGGTTCTATGCAACCCTTTTTTGCCCTTGTATGATTTTAGCCAATCCTGATGCTGTTTTGAATTATTTTTGCAATCCATTGCATTGACGTGTATTTTGGGCGTTGTTACTTTAAAACAACGCCTGGAATGCACACATATTGGACGAAACGATTTTCCACAGGAATGATACTGGCAGCGCTTTCTGCGTCAGTAGCCTCTGCTCAGCAGCCAGCTTCCATTTATCATGATGGCTGGATCGACTTTAATAAAAATGGCCGTAAAGATATTTTTGAAGATGCCCGGCAGCCCATTGATCAGCGGATACAGGATCTGCTATCGCAGATGACCATAGAAGAGAAAACCTGCCAGATGGCCACCCTATACGGTTATGGCCGCGTACTCAAGGATGAAATGCCCACCCCGGCATGGAAACAACAAGTCTGGAAAGACGGGATCGCTAATATTGATGAAGAATTAAATAGTCTGCCATATAACAAAAAGGCACAATCCGAATACTCTTTTCCCTACAGTAAACACGCCAACGCCATCAATACGGTGCAACGCTGGTTTATTGAAGAAACCCGCCTCGGCATCCCGGTAGACTTTACCAACGAAGGTATTCATGGACTATGTCATGATCGCGCCACCCCATTGTGCGCACCTATCGGCATTGGCAGCACCTGGGATAAAGCACTGGTAAGCCGCGCCGGACACATTGTAGGAAGAGAAGCTAAACTACTCGGCTATACGAATGTATACGTACCCATACTGGACCCCGCCAGAGATCCACGCTGGGGCAGAGTAGTGGAATGCTACGGGGAAGATCCTTTCCTGGTAGCAGAAATGGGTAAACAAATGACACTAGGCGTGCAAAGCGAAGGCGTAGCCGCTACCCTGAAACATTTTGCCGTTTACAGCGTCCCTAAAGGTGGCCGCGACGGGGATGCCCGCACAGACCCACATGTGGCCCCCCGCGAAATGCATCAGATCTATCTGTACCCGTTTCGCCGCGTGATTATGGAAGCCCACCCCATGGGAGTGATGAGCAGCTACAACGACTGGGACGGCGTACCCATTACCGGTAGCTATTACTTCCTGACACAGTTGCTGCGCCAGGTATATGGCTTTACCGGTTACGTAGTGTCCGACAGTGAAGCAGTAGAATATCTTTTCAGCAAACACCATGTTGCGGCAGACTATAAAGATGCCGTAAGACAATCCGTGGAAGCAGGTTTGAATGTACGCACCAACTTCACCCCGCCGGAACAATTCATTATACCACTGCGGGAACTCGTGAAGGAAGCAAAGGTATCTATGAAAACAATCGACAGCCGCGTAGCCGATGTACTGAGAGTAAAGTTCCAGTTGGGCTTATTTGATCGCCCATACGCCGATGCAAAGCTGGCAGATAAAGGAGTACACACTGCCGCCGATGAAGCCTTTGCTTTACAGTTGAACCGGGAATCGCTGGTACTGCTGAAAAATGAAAAAGAAACATTACCCCTCGATAAACAAAAAATCCGCCGCATCCTCGTTACAGGACCGCTCGCAGCAGCTACTACACATGCCGTAAGCCGTTACGGTCCTTCCAACAACAAGGTAATCTCTGTACTGGATGGCATCACGCAATATGCCGGCAAAAACATCCAGGTGCAATACGCACAAGGCTGCGATGTGGTGAATCCAGGCTGGCCAGGCACTGAGCTGGTCCCCACACCGCTGGACTCCTCAGAGAAAGCAGGTATTGCCGAAGCAGTGAGCAAAGCCGCCGACGCAGATGTGATTATAGCAGTGGTAGGGGAAGATGAAAAAAGAGTAGGGGAAAGCCTTTCCCGTACAGACCTGTCATTACCAGGCCGTCAATTGCAATTGCTCCAGGCGCTGCATGCCACCGGTAAACCAGTGATTGCCGTCTTGATCAACGGGCAACCACTCACGATTAACTGGGAACAACAAAACCTGCCCGCTATCCTGGAAGCCTGGTTCCCGGGTCCACAGGGAGGTACAGCGATCGCAGAAACATTATTCGGGGATTATAATCCCGGTGGCCGCCTGTCGGTGACCTTCCCTAAATCAACCGGACAAATAGAACTGAACTTTCCGTTTAAGCCCGGATCACACGCCGGACAGCCTTCTTCCGGGAACAACGGTTTCGGCAGAACGAGCGTAAACGGTGCGCTGTTTCCTTTCGGATATGGACTTAGCTATACTTCTTTTGCATACAGCAACCTGACCGTAACACCTATCAAACAAGCATCACAGGGAGATATTCATGTGAGCGTTGATATCACTAACACGGGTAAACGAAAAGGAGACGAGGTCGTACAACTCTACCTGAAAGATAAAGTCAGCAGCGTGACCACCTACGTGATGCAGTTGCGGGGCTTTGAACGGGTACACCTCGCGCCGGGAGAAAAGAAGACGCTGTCTTTTGTACTGCACCCCGATGATCTGGCTATCCTCGATCGTAATATGAACTGGACCGTAGAACCCGGCGAGTTCCAGGTATTGGTGGGCGCGTCTTCAGAAGATATTAAATTGAAACAGGATTTTGTAATAGAATAATGGGAGCGGAGGGGAAGGCCTTCGGCCTTTGTCTTTGCTCAGGATTTTGATGATGTAGATGATTTTCCTGATTTTTACTTTTTGATTTTATAAGATTAGAAAAAGAATAGCGAAGATGTGAGCGTATGTCCGCTTCTGTCTTCGCTATTCTTTTTTTTAAATCTTATAAAGAAAATCATCAAAATCATCAAAATCAGTATAATCCTGAGTAAGACAAAGGCCGAAGGCCTTCCACTCCGCTACATCAGTATCATCCTGAGTAAGACAAACTCCGCATGATTCCGTATTTTTATACAAAACCATGTAAGATGTCCGGAACTTTCTCGAAACTGAAAAACGCCTACCACCTGCTGAAGAGCATCGATTTCGCGATGCTCGCCAAACTCTCTGAAAAAGTAGACCTGCCCAAAGTGATGGAGTCTGTGGCGCATATGGACGATACACAACTGAATGGGTTAATGAAAATGCTGAGCAGTCGTGGCCCTAAAAAGGAATTGCCGCCGATTGAAGGTGATTTCTATGACCTGGGAAGCAAGCTGAATGCGGAAGACAGGGCATTACAGCTCAAAGTAAGGGCTTTCATGGAAAAGGAAATAAAGCCCATCGTAAATGAATACTGGCTGAAAGCGGAATTCCCTTTTGAAATCATTCCTAAATTCAGAGAACTGAATATCTGCGGCGTTACCTATGACGGTTACGGCTGCCCGAATCGGTCTTTTCTCATGGAAGGCATTATTGCCATGGAAATGGCGAGGATAGATGCTTCGGTAGCTACCTTTTTTGGCGTGCAAAGCGGATTGGCCATGGGATCTATTTACATGCTGGGGTCTGATGCACAAAAACAGGAATGGTTGCCCGGTATGCAGCAACTGAATATCATAGGCGCGTTCGGTTTAACAGAACCGGAAGTCGGTTCCGGTACCGCTGGTGGGTTAACGACTACGGCTAAACGAACAGGCGATACCTGGGTGTTGAACGGGCAAAAGAAATGGATTGGCAATGCCACTTTTGCAGATGTGATTGTAATATGGGCCCGCGATGTGGACGATAACCAGGTGAAGGGATTCCTGTTGCGGAAAGATACCCCCGGTTTCAGCGTAGAGAAGATTCATGATAAGATGGCCCTGCGTATTGTACAAAACGGATTGATCACTTTAAAGGATTGCCAGATTGCAGAGGCAGACCGTTTGCAAAACGCCAATTCCTTTAAAGACACCGCCAAAGTACTGCGGATGACCCGCGCAGGTGTAGCCTGGGAAGCGGTGGGTTGTGCCCGCGGCGCCTACGAAAACGCCCTGGCGTATACCCGTACCCGGGAGCAATTCGGAAAACCCATTGCTGCATTTCAATTGATACAGGGCCACCTGGTAGAAATGCTCTCTAATCTGACGGCTATGCAAACCATGGTATACCGCTTGTCTGAAATACAGGATGCAGGCGCATTAAAAGATGAACACGCCTCGCTGGCCAAGGTATTTTGTACCCTGCGTACCCGGGATGTGGTAAGTCGCGCCCGCGAAGTCATGGGTGGCAACGGCATTCTGCTCGAATACAATGTAGCCCGTTTTGTGGCGGATGCGGAGGCCATTTATTCCTACGAAGGCACCAAAGAAATTAATTCCCTGATAGTGGGAAGGGCCATCACCGGCTTTAGTGCTTTTGTCTGAAAAATGTGGATTCTTTTTTATAGTTTAAACGCCGGATTGCGGATAAAGCCGCAACGTTTCACTTAATTAAGATCCGTTATGAATTCATCTAACCGTCGTAATTTTCTCAGGAACGTATCCCTGGGAAGTCTTGCTGCCATTAGTATTCCAGGCATTGTATCTGCCGCCGTATCGGCAGAGAAAACCAAAAAAATCACCCTCAAAAAAGAAGGGGTGGTGTTATTTCAGGGCGACTCCATTACAGATGCGGGCCGGAAAAGAGATAATGATCAACCCAACAGCGGTGGCGCATTAGGAGGCGGTTATGCCCTCATGGCCGCGTCTGAGCTATTACTCAAAAATGCAGATAGAAATCTGAAAGTATATAACAAAGGCATCAGCGGAAATAAAGTCTTTCAGCTGGCCGACCGCTGGGACATTGATTGTTTGTCCATCAAACCAGATGTACTCAGCATCCTGGTGGGCGTAAATGATTTCTGGCATACGCTGAATGGTAACTACAAAGGCACCGTTCAAACCTATCGGGAAGACTACGATAAGCTGCTGGCCCACACCAAAGAACAATTGCCCGATGTACAGCTGATCATTGGAGAACCCTTTGCTGTAACCGGCGTAAAAGCCGTTGACGAAAAATGGTATCCCGCATTCGACGAGTACCGCGCCGTGGCCCGTGCGCTGGCAGATAAATACCAGGCAATCTTCATCCCGTATCAGGCGGTTTTTGATAAAGCGCAGAAATCCGCTCCTGGTGCTTACTGGACCGGCGACGGGGTACATCCGAGCGTAGCCGGCGCCCAGCTGATGGCAGAGGCATGGCTGCAGTGCGTGAAATAAATAATGATCCCTGTTTCCGGCACCGGTCCCTGCGTCCGGTGCCCATATTTTTTACTGATCACTATCCGTTTTTCTGTTTTAACTACTTCCGCTTTTATGAAACAATTAAGTATCTTATTAGTCATGTTAGGACTTAATACCGCTATCAACGCACAACAAGCCATTCACCTCTGGCCGGGTACAGTACCCGGAGAACCCGCTGCCAAACAAATGGCGCAGGTAACACCAGATGGCAGCAATAATGTAAAACGGTTAACAGACATTACAGACCCTCTACTGGAAGTGTTTCCCGCGCCGGCTAATAACAATACAGGCGTGGGTGTTATCATTTGTCCGGGTGGCGGATACAATATCCTCGCCATCGACCTGGAAGGTTATGAAGTGGCGAAGTGGTTGAATAAACTGGGCTATACCGCATTTGTATTACAATACAGGGTGCCTAAAAAAGAAGCTGGCGCCCTGCAGGATGCACAACGTGCTATCCGCATTGTACGCAGTCGCGCAGCAGAATGGGGGCTGCAACCCGATAAGGTAGGTTTGATGGGCTTTTCTGCAGGTGGGAGTCTCACTGCAAGAGCCGCAACTGGGTATAACGTAAATGCCTACACGCCTT
>NZ_DATCVJ010000299.1:0-5964 GCF_036566945.1 Chitinophaga sp.
AATTTAATGTTTCAGGTGAATGTATGTTGATAACGTGTGTTGGCTCATTATTCTTAGCTGATGGATCTGTCGAGATGCGTGTAACCACCATCTACGTATACTATTTGTCCGGTTGTATGTGATGAACGTGGTGACAACAGGAATACTGTGGCATTGGCTATTTCTACGGAGGTAGTCATTCTTTTTTCAAGTGGAATTTTGGCGGTGATGGAAGCCAGTTTTTCCTCGGGATTCGGCAAAGAGCTGATCCATGTTTCATACAGTGGTGTCCATACTTCGGCAGGAATCACAGTATTGATACGTACGGAGTAAGGCAGCATTTCCACTGCCCATTCGCGGGTCAATGCATTGATAGCTCCTTTGGAAGCCGCATAACCGCTGGTATTACCCTGACCGGTGGTGGCTACCTTAGATCCGATGTTGACGATGTTTCCTTTGGTAGCTTTCAGGTAAGGCAATGCAAAATGCGCCAGGTTGTAGTAGTGGGATAAGTTATTTTGCAAAGACTGCATAAATCTTTCCGGGCTACCGCTTTCCAGTCCTACACCATCATTAACGCCGGCGTTATTTACCAGGCCATCAATTTTACCATACGCAGCTACGGTTTCAGCGATCACTTTTTTACAATCTTCCACTTTTCCCAGTTCCGCAGTAATAGCCAATGCTTTACCACCGGCGGCGATAATTTCGTTTACTGTTTTTTCGTTATCCGCGGTGCTTCTGCCTGCGATCACTGCAATACCACCTTCTGCGGTAATCAGTTTGGATATTGCTTCTCCAATTCCTTTGGCGCCGCCGGTAACAATAATCACTTTCTCCTGTAATCCTAAATCCATAGTATGTATGATATTATTTTTTATAGATGATAAAATGAGAGCGCATTTCCTCCCATTATTTGATTTTGTTCTGTTGTTGATAAGGTGCTGATGAAATCAGTAACGATTCCTTTCACCTCGTGGTATTCTGCTGCCAGCAGGCATACGGGCCAGTCGGAACCATACAGTAACCTGTTGGCCCCAAAGGCGTCGAGCACCACTTCCAGGAATGGCCTGAAATGTGCCGGCTCCCACTGCTGCCAGTCGGCTTCTGTTACAAGGCCGCTTAGTTTGCAGTATACATGCGGCGACTGTGCAATGCGGCGCATATGTGCGGCCCATGCTGCCAGTTCTCCGGCTTTGATATCCGGCTTGGCGAGGTGATCTATGATCAGCGCCTGCTCCGGAAACTGCAATACAAATTCTTCTACTGCAGGTAACTGTTTCGGATATACGAGAATATCATAGGTAAACTGATGCTGCGATAATGCTTTGATGCCACGGCAAAAATGTTCGCCCAGTATAAACCGGTTGTCCTGTTCTCCCTGTACAATATGCCGGAAGCCTTTCAGCTTCGGATGTGCTGCATACTGTAACAGTTGTTCGTTGATATTATCGGCGCGGAGGTCTATCCAGCCTACTACACCTTTAATGATATCATGCTTTTCAGCGAGCGACAATAAAAAAGCCGTTTCCGCTGCTGATTGATCTGCCTGTACGGCCACACAACCATGAACACCATTGTCTTCCAGCACCGGCGCCAGATGCTCCGGTAAAAAATCCCGGCGGATCACCTGCATGGATTCATCTATCCAGGCGTCGCGGACAGGCTCATATTGCCAGAAATGTTGGTGTGCGTCAATAACCATGTAAAGAATGAATTACGAATTACGAATTACGAATTACGAATTACGAATTACGAATTACGAATTACGAATTTACGCGGAGATAGTAAACGCGGACATCCACCCACAAATCCGTAATTCGTAATTCGTAATTCGTAATTTCTTATAATGTAAAGATTTGATCCATAATGATCCACTTCTCTCCTTCTTTCGCTACCGGCAATGCCTGCTGGTATTTCCACATCAGCTGCTCCCATACCTGTACGGCAGGATTGGCGGCATCCATGGCATCTTTACGTTCAAAAGAGAAGGTATCGTCTACTTCCATAATCATAAACAAGCGGTTACCCGAACGATAAATATCCATTACGGTAATACCACTGTCTGTGATGCTCTTCTTGATTTCAGCAGATACGTTGCGATGATACGCTTCATATTCACTGATCAGCTGCGGGTCATCTACCAGGTCTAACGCCAGACAATATCTTTTCATAATAATTATTTATAAGCTACTGCTGTTTGTTTGGAAGTACCCAGGCCATCAATACCCAGTTCAATCACATCACCTGCTTTGAGGTATACCTGTGGATTCATACCCAGGCCCACACCTGCCGGTGTACCGGTAGAAATAATATCTCCCGGGAGCAGGGTCATAAACTGGCTCAGGTAAGACACTACAAATGGTACATTGAAAATGAAGTTAGACGTGTTACCATCCTGCATTTTCTGGCCATTAACGGTCAGCCATAAACGAAGATTGTTCACATCGCCTATTTCATCTTTGGTAGCCATCCATGGGCCCAGTGGCGCAAATGTATCGCAGCTCTTTCCTTTTACCCACTGACCACCTCTTTCGATCTGGAAAGCTCTTTCGCTGTAATCATTGTGCAAACAGTAACCTGCTACATAATCCAACGCATCTTTTTCTTCTATATAGCTGGCTTTTTTACCAATCACCACTACCAGTTCCACTTCCCAATCGGTTTTCTGACTGTTGCGTGGAATCACTAAATCATCGTTCGGACCTACCAGTGCGGAAGTACTTTTGAAAAATACGATGGGTTCTGCCGGAATAGCCGCATTGGTTTCCCGGGCGTGATCAGCGTAGTTAAGACCAATACAGATAATTTTGGATGGGCGCTGAAGAGGCGATCCCAAACGGGTACCGGCAGGCACCTGCGGGCATTCGCCGGCATGTGTTGCAAACCATTTGGACAGGCGATCCAGTCCGTCAGTGGCTAAGAATTTTTCTCCATAATCTTCACCAAATGCACTTACGTCAAACATACCTGCATCTGTTACCACACCCGGTTTTTCTTCTCCCGGTAAACCAAACCTGATCAGTTTCATTTCAATACTTTTTTATTGTTAGTCTTACTTTATTTCTTTCAATGTCTTCAACTGTAATCTGCCGTTTTCCACATGCAGGTCAATCACCGGCTCTGCTTTGTTATCCGCTGCAAAAGCAAAGTATACATGATCCTGCGCTGCTGTTGGCTGGATCACTGCCTTAGATCCTTTAGGAACAGGCACCATCATGCTTTTTGTAAACCCGCCAAATTCTACATACAGTTCCACGGTATCCGGGGAAGTAGCAGGTCTGATTTCGGCAATAAAGTCCGCCAGAATTTTTCCTGACTGGAAGTTCTTTTTATATTTCTGTACCAGATCGCTACCAACGGTTACTTTACCAAGTCCCATGGTATCTTCCATGTAGCTCCAGATACGTTGATCAGGAGAAGCAAACCATAATATTTTCAGGTCATTTTTATCACTCACGGAGGCGTGATAATAACGTGGCTGATGATTCGCTTTCATCACCCCAACATAGCAACTGTTGGGAGCATCCCATAACACCTTATAAAGGTCTGCATCTGATGCGTTGGTTAAAAGGGTCTGTTCAAAAGTTTTTTCTTTCTCCTGACCATTTATTTTAAACTTAATGGTTACCTGCCCGGTATCTTTATCACGGTCTGTAATCGTTACTGCTATTGTTCCTGCTGGTGTGGCAGGATGTACGGCTGCATCCTTGGCTGCGTTACCGTTAGCATTTTGATTCCCTGAATTACAAGCAGATAATACGGCTATTGCTATTGCCAGCCCTATTCGAAAATGTTGCATGATGTAAGTAAAAATTAATGAATGAATAACTTGAAAGATACGGGTAATCGTCCGCACTTTGAAACAGTCATTGCATTAATTATTGAGCCTGATAAATCCACCATCAATCGGGTAGTCGGTACCGGTAATAAATCCGGCCTCATCAGAGCACAGGAATAAAGCCAGATGACCAACTTCCACCGGTTTAGCCATACGGCCAATAGGTTGTGTTTTGCTCAGTTTATCAAACATTTCCGCTTCTTTACCCGGATAGTTTTTAGCGATAAAGCCATCTACAAACGGCGTATGTACCCTGGCCGGGGACACGCAGTTGCAACGGATATTAGCGCCCAGGTAATCTTTTGCCACCGACAAAGTCATGGTCAGCACGGCGCCTTTACTCATGGAGTAAGCCAGTCTGTCTGGTATACCCACGCTGGAAGCGATAGATGCCACATTGAGAATAACCCCGCCGCCTTGCGCTTTCATTTGCTTGATAACTGCATACATACAGTTATAAGTACCTTTTACATTTACCTGGTATACCCTGTCGAAATCCTGCTCTCCTGTATTTTCCAGGTTACCCACATGGGCAATGCCTGCACAGTTTACCAGGATATCCAGTTTGCCGGCTGTAGTCACAATACCATCCATCACACCTATCACGGCGGCCTGGTCGGCCACGTTAACGGCATGCACGGTAGCCTGGCCACCTGCTGCCCTGATTTCTTCCGCTGTAGCTTTACCGCCTTCCTCATTCAATTCCAGGATATGCACCTGCGCACCCTGCAATCCGAATGTCTTCGCTATTGCCTGTCCTATACCGCTACCACCACCTGTGATAACTGCCACTTTATTATCTAATCTGAACAGTTCCATCATTAAAAATTTAAGGGTTCTAAAATACCTATTAATATAAGGTGATTGCAATTGTATTTTCACTGTATTTCATACTTTCTTGCCTAATTTTCGCAAAATTCAATAATTAGGCAAGAATTTGGGCCTTTTTGCCGAATTTAAAGCCATGAGAATATTCGGGATACTCACGCTCCTATGCGCCCTTTCAAGCCTGGCAACTGCCCAAAAAATACCGGTTAATCAATATGGATTAGCCGTACTTAGCACCCGGCAGCAATATGATCAGCTGGTAAAAGCTGATAGCAATCAGCAGCTGGTGAACCTGGAACAGTATATACCAGGCATCAAAAAAGATGTGCGGTATGCTACTACCAACAATTTCACCAAACAAAAGCTATATACCAAAACAGATATCTATATGCGGCTACCCGCCGCCAGGGCACTGAAAGCAGTGCAGGAAGTATTACGTAAAAAAGGATATGGCCTGCTGATCTATGATGCCTACCGGCCTTATCATGTAACAGAAGCGATGTTTAAGATCGTTCCTAACGACCTGTATGCAGCCGACCCCAGGAAAGGATCGGGGCATAACCGGGGAGTAGCGGTAGACCTGAGTATGGTGAACCTGAAAACAAATAAGCCCGTGGCCATGCCTACGGACTTCGACGACTTTACCACGAAAGCACACGAAAACTATATACCTTCCGATCCAGCCATCACGGCCAACCGCAAACTATTGCGGGATACCATGAAACAATTTGGATTTAAAGGAAGTACCACAGAATGGTGGCATTTTTATTTGCCTGATTATAAAAAATATCCGCTGATGGATATCTTCTTTTAAAGCTACTGTATCACCACCGTATCTGTCCTGCCAGGGATACCATCCCACTTGAGGAAATAGGTGCCGGTATCTGATGGAACAAACGAATAGGTCTTAGACACCGTGACCGTTGATGCCGGGCAAACGTCGCAGGCGTTAAAAACTGATTCTGCTTTGATGGTAACGATGTTGCCGCTTTTATACTCCACCAGTTTATTAATAGTATAACAATTGCTGCCCAGCACGCAGCTCACATCAAAGAAAGCAGCATCCTGCCCGCCCGCATCAGATAAAGCCGTACCCATATAACGCACCTTGCTGATGCTGGCTGTTTGATATTGTGAACACTGATCTCCTTTTTGACAGGCAGGGAGTAGCCCGGATAACAGAATAAGTATAAGCGCCGTTCTCATCGGGGAAAAATATTATATATCCAGTAGAACGGAGCCTTAGGGGAAAAGTTACACGCGATTTTTTGTCTTTGTTCAGGATTATACTGATTTAGATGATTTTCCGGATTTTT
>NZ_DATCVJ010000300.1:0-2264 GCF_036566945.1 Chitinophaga sp.
TCAGGGACAGACCGGATACCCAGGTGCTGGCGAAAGTATACCAGGAGTACATGGTAGAGAACCAATGTGCATCGATGCTCATTAACCATACCCATGGGGTGGTAGAACCAACGCTGAGGGTGAAAACTACCAGGAAGCCACCGCATACAACGGTATTTCTCCAGAGTAATTTACGACCTGTTTCAGGACGCAGATCCCATCCATCTTCTTCGATAGACATTTTACGGAGCTTCATGGTAAAGAATATCCAGAGGCCCAGTGTAAGAATGGTCGCTACAGTAAAAAATCCTTTGTTCAGGAAAGCAGATTTCCAGGTAAGGATTTTGTCTTCTGCCACGTGGTGAGCATTTACCCAGTGGTAGATATCTTCTTTTCCTCCGAAAACGAGGATCATTACGATCACGAATAAGATGGCAGCTAATACTGGTACTGCCATTGAAATAGCTTCAGGTACACGGCGGAAAGCAATCTGCCAGCCACCATGTGCCAGGGTAGTAGCAGCGATAAAGAAGGTGCTCGCCAATGTAATCAGCAAAAAGAAGCTGCTGTTCTGCAACAGACCGGCCCAAAACCGTGTGGCGTTCTCACCTTGAAACGCAATTAATCCGATCAATAACGTCAGCAAGCCCACGCCCATTAACACGAAGCTGGTCTTTTTTAATCTTGCCGGTACTACAAATTGGTCTTTCATTACTGTATATTAAAATACTTGATTGAAATTCAGTTTAACTCATTTATTTAGCTGCAATAGCGCTACTATCCTTAGGAGCGGCAGACGGGGCGGCAGCACCTGGCTGTTTACTCTTGATATAAGCAGCGATCGTCCAGCGTTGTGCTCTATCGAGCTGGCTGGCGTAGCTACCCATCATGTTATAACCGTAAGTCATTACATGGAACAGGCGGCCTTCTGTGTAGCCGGATTTTGCACCAGCTATCAGATTTGCAGGAGCAGCAGAAAAAGGTCCGGTACCATCTTTATACAGAGGACCATTACCATCTAAGGCTGTACCATGACAGATCCCGCAGTAGATATTAAATAAACGTTCGCCTTCTTTAAGATCAGTTGGCGTGATAGTTAATGGATTTTTCACCAGATTAGCCAGTGCCGTATCTGATTCTTTCAGATGGTAAGGCAAAAGTTCACCTCTTTTTACTGTTCCTTCCACTGGCTTCAGCCCTGACAAACGAGCACTATAAAATTCATACGCACGAGATTCATACATGTCTGGCATATAAATCCTGCCGGGCTTTCTGTTATGCTCCCCTCTGTTACAGGCTGCCAGGAAAGCTCCAGTTGCCAATGCGGCTACAATCAATATGTTGGAAGTCCTTTTCATCAGAAATTATTTATCTAGCTTTCATTAGTGCTTGCTTGCTCAAATCCTAATGTCGCAACGGTATGTTTTAGCTGTTAGTATAATTAAGCGTTTGCGGTCTGAATCTTACGGAGATAAGGCTCATCGTCCTGATCATACCTTCCGAACCACCATCCTGCTTCAGCTTTTTGTTCATTGATATCCTGTGCACCTGCCGCAGCGAGGAAGCTTTTCACTTCTTCTGCATTGGTTTTTTCTGTCAGCTCTATCACCATTACAAACTTATCATCGGTTTGTCTTGGGTGGAAGATGTGTTTTTTCACACCTGGCATCAGCTGGCAGAGATAACAGAAAGTCATCACCATACCTACTGCCGCAAATAATACGGTCAGCTCAAAAGTGATGGGAATAAAAGCGGGCAAAGGGAAGTGTGGCTTACCACCAATGTTCAGCGGCCAATCTACGTTGAATACCCAACTCATGAAGGATAATGCGGTAGTAGTACCGGTGATACCATATATGAAACCGGCTGTGTGCAGACTGGTTTCTCTTAAACCCATTGCATGATCGAGGCCGTGAATAGGAAAAGGAGTATATACATCGTGCAATTTGTAACCTGCAGTGCGTACTTTCTTTACTGCCGGAAACAACACTGCCTCATCGTCAAACAAGCCTACAACAAATTTTTTAACAGCCATATATTTAAAAATTCAAATTCCAGGTAATTAGTTCTCTTAATTCGTCTATTAGTGTGCGTGAGCTACATCGTGTGCAAATTTCTCAGCACTCTCTTCTTCGTACACTTCCATTTTCTCTTTGTAGTTCTCTCCCGAAGTTTTCAGAATAGCCTTGATTTCAGCTACTGCGATTACCGGGAAGTATTTAGCAAATAAGAAGAAGCAGGTAAAGAACAGACCGAAAGTACCCATGTAGAAACCTACTTCAGGC
>NZ_DATCVJ010000301.1:0-4142 GCF_036566945.1 Chitinophaga sp.
CGGCTTAACAGTAGATCTCCCCTTTATTGTTGCCCGCAAAAATAATATTGTGGAACAGTTCCGCCAGGGAACCGCCAAAGGATTGCAAACAGAGGGCGTCACCGTCTTCATAGGAAGTGCGGCATTCACAGATAACAAAACCATCAAAGTTACAGGCCATAAAGGAGACGAAAATATCCTCACCGCAGATCATATTTTCATTAATACCGGCACTACACCCAACATCCCGCCCATTCCGGGTTTGACAGACGTACCTTATCTCACATCTACTACCATCCTGGATGAAGTAGTAATTCCTAAATCACTGATTATCCTGGGTGGCAGTTACATTGCCCTGGAAATGGGACAACTCTATAAACGTTTAGGCAGCGCCGTTACCATCATAGAAACCGCGCCACAACTCGTGGCCAAGGAAGATCCGGATGTAGCAGCCGTGATTAAGAAAATGCTGGAATCGGAAGATCTCCTGGTATACACCGATACACAGACAGAACGTATCAGTAAAACAGGGAAAACGATCCACGTAGATATTGTGACCGATACCAACCGGGAAACACTCACGGCCACGCATATACTGGTAGCCACCGGCCGCCGGCCACAAACACCGGCATTACAGCTACGGCATACCAACATACTTACGGATGAAAAAGGATATATCCAGGTAAATGATCGGCTGGAAACAAGTGAGCCCGGCGTATACGCAATAGGTGATGTAAAAGGCGGCCCCGCATTCACGCATATTTCTTATAATGATCATCTTATTATCTATAAAAATCTGTTTGAAAATGCTACCTTATCAGCCAAATCAAGACAGGTACCCTATTGCATGTTTACCGATCCTCAACTGGGTCGTATAGGCATGACCGAAAAAGAAGCATTAAAAGAAGGAATACCTTTCAAGGTGGCCTGTCTGAATATGGACAAAGTAGCGAGGGCTATAGAAACCGGACAAACAAGGGGCTTCATGAAAGCGCTGGTACATGAACATACCAATGCTATACTTGGAGCTGCTATTATAGGCCCGGAAGGTGGTGAAATTATGTCACTCCTGCAAATGGCCATGCTGGGAGGTATTACGGCCTCACAACTCCGTGAAATGGTGTTCGCACATCCGCTATATGCCGAATCGTTGAACAACCTATTTATGACCCTGGAAAAATAGGCTCCAACTTGAGCAAGTTTTTCCCCATATCATCCTATAAAACAAATGATTAAACTGGATCATGTTTCAAAAAGTTTTGGCCAGCAAAAAAAAGCGGTAGATGATATTTCCTTCGAAGTGCGCGAAGGAGAAACACTGGTATTGCTGGGCACCAGTGGTTGTGGTAAAACCACCACCCTGCGCATGATCAACCGGCTACTGGAACCTGATAGCGGTCACATCTATGTAAATGGCAAAGAAATAAGACAGCTCTCTCCGGAATTACTCCGTCGCAATATTGGTTATGTACTCCAAAACACCGGCTTGTTTCCTCATTACACCGTTGGTGAAAACATTGGAATAGTGCCTTCACTCCTGAAATGGGATAAAGCACGTATCCGGGAACGCACCATCACGTTAATGGATAAACTCCGGCTGCCGGCAGCAGATTATGCCACGGTATATCCGCATCAACTCAGTGGCGGACAACAACAACGCGTTGGGCTGGCCCGTGCGCTGGCCGCCGATGCGCCGGCACTGCTGATGGACGAACCTTTCGGCGCACTGGACCCACTGACCCGTATCAGCGTAAGAAAAGAATTCAAAGCCCTCGACGAAATCAACAATAAAACGATCATCCTGGTCACACATGATATAGAAGAAGCTTTTGAACTGGGCAATCGTATCTGTCTCATGAACGAAGGCCGTATTCAGCAACTGGGCGCACCCGCCGAACTGCTCTTTCATCCGGCCAATGACTTTGTCAGATCCTTCCTGGATCCTCAACGATTACAACTGGAGCTGAAAGCCCTGAAAATAAAAGACCTCTGGTCATGGATCCCGGCCCGCCACGAATCCGGCGGCGCCACTTCGCTCACTGCCGAAAATACCTGCTGGGATGCACTGGAAGCCATGACTTCCCGACCAGTTGCAGTTGTATATCATCAGGAACAAAGAATAATGGACGGGAATGGACTAATGGCGGCCATAGCTGCCTACAAAAAATAATACTACCGCATGGAAGCATCGGAAACACTATTTGATTTCATACAACAACAATCCGGCAAACTGCTGGAACAAACCCTTACGCATACCGGTCTTACTTTTATATCTGTATTGCTGGCAGTGGCCATCGGTGTACCCGCCGGCATCCTGATTACCCGAAAAAAAAGATGGGCAGCCTGGGTACTGGGCTTTGCAGGTATTATGCAAACCATTCCCAGTATTGCCTTACTCGGATTTATGATCCCCCTGCTGGGCATAGGTCCAAAACCAGCCATTGTAGCACTGTTCCTCTACGCCTTATTACCCATTATACGTAATACCTTCACCGGTATCAACGGCGTAGACCCCAGCATTACAGATGCCGCTACAGGCATGGGACTCAGCAAAAGACAACTCCTGTATAAAGTGCAGCTGCCACTGGCGCTACCCGTTATCATGGCTGGCATACGCACCGCCACCGTGATTAATGTAGGCGTGGCTACCCTCGCAGCTTACATCGCTGCCGGCGGACTCGGAGAATTCATTTTCGGGGGTATCGCCCTCAATAATACCAATATGATGCTGGCCGGCGCCATCCCCGCAGCATTACTGGCTATTCTCTTCGACTGGCTCCTCTCGCTGCTACAACATATCAATATCCGCAAAGCCCGTAAAACATTATACCTGCTCCCCGCCATCTTCGTGGTACTGTCTTCTTTCTACCTGATACCGGATACTTACAACGGAAAAATGCTGGCTGGTTTTACACCGGAATTTATGGGCCGCAAAGATGGTAACCTCGGACTGAAATCAGTATACGGCCTGCATATCCGTACCCTCGTGATCAGCGACATGATCATGTACAAAGCGGCCTATGAAAAAAAGCTGGATGTTATCAGCGGAAGCAGTACGGATGGCAGGGTAAAAGCTTTTGATCTCTTAGTATTGGAAGATGATAAACACATCTTCCCTCCCTACTACGCTGCCCCTATTGTACGCAATGAAACACTCCAAAAATATCCGGAACTGGAGCCGGCATTGAATCGTTTGTCTGGTACAATTAATGATAGCATTATGACGGATCTGAATTACCGCGTAGACTATCTTAAACAAAATCCGGAGAAAGTAGCCAAAGATTTTCTGGTCGCACAAAAATTATGGAAAACACCCGGCACCGGTGCAAAAGGAAATATTCGCATCGGCTCTAAAATATTTGGAGATGGCTATATTTTGGCCAATATGTACAAAATGCTGATAGAAGGATACACAGATTTATCAGCAGTTACCAAAACAGGTTTAGGCGGCACCAAAATAGTTTTCGACGCCTTAACCAATGATCAGATAGACATGTACCCGGAATATACCGGCACCGGCTTACTGGTGATATTGCAAACACCTCAACAGGTAACCGACAGCATTATCAGTGAGCCCCAAAAAGTATACGATTATGTGAGTACAGCATTTGAAAAACAATATGGCATCAAATGGCTGAAACCAATAGGATTCAATAATACCTACGCTTTGATGATGCGTAGATCAGCCGCCGAAAAATTACATATCAGCAGTATTTCTGCATTTACACATTATGTGAACCAACAGTAACGACCTGTAATTATGTTATTGAAAAAAGAATACGAAACCGTGCGCCGGCGAACAGAAAATATCTGCGCGCCGCTGAAAACAGAAGACTATGTAGTACAACCTATCGTGGATGTAAGTCCCCCTAAATGGCACCTGGGACACACTACCTGGTTTTTCGAAACATTTATACTGGCGCCTAACGCTAAAGGATATACGGTATTTGATCCGCAATACAATTATGTATTCAACAGTTACTACGAATCGATAGGCGCGCGCGTAATACGCACCAACCGTGGTAACCTCAGCCGTCCGGCCGTAGAAGACATTATGCGCTATCGTAAACATGTGGACGAAGCCATGATGGCATTTCTGGAAACGGAAGCACTCACGCCTGAGCTAACAGCCCTCTTTGTACTGGGCTTAAACCACGAAGAGC
>NZ_DATCVJ010000303.1:0-6016 GCF_036566945.1 Chitinophaga sp.
TGCGGATATTATCTACCCGTTCTTCCTTGGTTAGCTTTCCAGGTAGGATGGTATAGGAAAAAACCTTTTCGGGTCTATAGAATTCTTTGGCGCCAAGAAGATTTCCATCCTCATACACCTTCATTACCATTTTAGCATCAACAGTTGTATTATAATACTCTACTTTGAGATCGTAGGAAATGCCCTTTTCAAGATTTACTCCGTAACCGTTTTCCAAAGGTTTGGGTATATCCCTATTGTAATCCCAATCGCTATTCTTAGTAATCATCTTCCCGTTAATGTAAATCCGGACACCATCATCAACGCTAAACCAAAAATAATACGATCCACTGGCAGGTGCTTTCAATTTACCGGTCCAGCGAAAGCTCATATGATCTTTGTTACTAAGGCCTGTACCGGTAGTTAAAGCATCTGGTTCTCCACCCTCTGCATGTGTAAAGTTAATAAGAGCATCCTCCAGGTCAATTCTTCTGTCTTTTTGATCTAAAAATTCATTCTGATAACTCTCTCTCAAAAATCCATGCCTTTCCTCGGGAACACCTGAATAAGAAGTAATACAATTGTTAAATACATACTGATTTTCTCCATAATTCTCTATCAGTTTTGTAAGCCCAACCATACTAGCCTCTTCCGCCGTGAGATAGGATATTACCTGCGTTCTTTTACTTCTTTCCTGATTAGCAGTATTCACATTATTAAAAGGTACTTTTCCAATAAGTTTACCTCCCTTGTACCGCCAAACATTATCAGTCGTAGAAATGTTAGGGGTATTATTGCCCGTTAACTCAGGAAATACCACATCATCACCTCCCAGCATTTCATAGTAAGCCTTAGGCATAATAGTCATTTCCCCCGGGTTCCTGAAGTAAACAGCTTCATATTGTTTCTGTGACTGTGTAAAGGCAATATCCTTTGCTAATGGGTTAAAATCCTTCCACGGCCCATTAACAGTAGTGGAATGAGTTAATGTCAGGTCTACCCCTGCATGCCACGCATTTCCCAACCCAACTTCTCCACCAAGACTAAAAGATTTATCTCTTGTGGTCATGTAGTGGTCATGTACGGATCCTATATCACTGCGAAAAGCACGAAACATCCCACCAGTTCCCTCACCGGAGATGGAAAATACATCACTGGTGTAAGAGGGTATGGCAATATTCTTAATACCCTCTTTTACAGGCATTTCCCGCTCCCTGTTATAATCCAATAACGCGTTATCCTGATTGGCACCATTATAAGAATAGAGATATCCAAATGCCGGTAAAGTGAGTACCCGGTCTTCAGCAGCAATATATTGTTTCGATTGGTACCCTGTAGCAAAAGCCTGGGGATGAAATCCATTCACTTCACCACCAATAGCAAACTTACCTGTGTACATTTCCGTGGTATAAGGAATACTCATTGCCGGAATCGAACTTGGATAAGCGTAAGAAATCGTGGAAGAAAGCTTGCCCACATCAGCAGATCTGGTAACGATCCTGGATGTCGCGTCTTTGCCTTCTCCTTTTGTCTCTATGACGTTCTTATATTTTTTGACGCCAGCAGAATATTGCAGGGCTTTCATTCCACTACGCGTATTATAAGTAAGCGTAGAAGATATCTGGCCACCATAAACGGTATGATCCAGTGCTGCCCTTTGATGCAGGGCCAGATCCAGGCTTGGGCTAATGGATAACCCCTGATCCTGTGTATTCATTCCTAAACCTAAACCCGCTGTCAGGCTACCCGCATTTTTATTACTTGCACTGATTCCGACATCAATACTAGCCTCCATCCCCCAACCTCTGTAGGTATTTTTAAAAGCACCAATAGACGCGGATGCATTAATCGATGCTGAATCGGCAATTGAACCCAGTATTCCTTTTAAATCGAAACCAAACATTTCAGCCCCTATGCCTAGTGAGCCCCCGGTTGTTTTATTCTCTTTTATAGTCAGTGTTTTCTTAACAGAATCCAATCCATTAAAATCATCTGGTAAACCACGTACATTCCTCGTAATCGTCCCCGGATTAATATTCCATCCCAACCCCGTCCAGCTGGCCTCATCATCCATAGTAATCCCACTGCTGTAACCTAATGCTATAGGATATCCTCCCACATCCATCAGCGGAATATTATAAGAAAAATTCCCTGTAAACAGGTCCACCATATTATCACTGTTCACAGAGTGAAACGCCTCCATTTCTGGTTGCGTAGGTCCACCCGTTCCTTTTGCCGCCGCCACAGGGGAAGGAGCATGCGCTTTACTGACAGCCACTGTTGGAACCACCGCCGGAGCGGGTCCTCCCACCGGCGCGGGCAATACAGGCGCCGATTTTCCCGCCCGATAAACAGTCCGCCCGCTTCCCAACGCATACGCGGGAATTACTGCCTCCAAATAAATTAACGCCAACATCACACACGCAATCGTCTTCTTCCCCTTTGCTGCAAAAGCCAGTATCATTTCAACGTAATTTTATAGGTATTACTATTAATCTTCTTTCGTGTAAATAAATTTCATCTGCCAGTATTCCTGTCTGGAATTCTGTAAACGAAACAGGTATACTTGTCCCGAATGCAATCCCCTCCGCTTTTCCAAAGGAACATCCAGGTGATTACTACCCCGCTTAATGGCTAACGTGCCCGCATATACGACTTTATTGCTGTTATCCAGCGATATCAGTTCATAGGCAGCAGTACTATCTGCCGTTTCATTATTATAGCTTAACTGCAGTACGCGGCCACCATGCATCACCGACCCATCCAGTTCTTTACGTAACTGCACATAAGCGTTGTTTAGCAGCTCCACATTATTATTACTCCCTTTCACCCGGAACGTCCATACGTCCGTTTGCGCCGCAAACAAATTCCCATTCTTCGCTATCACTGACCAGGCATAGGTATTAGCCGTATCCAGTTGTACGCCACCGGATGGATAGTTTACGAAAATATTTTTCAACCGCGGTACTCTCAGCACCGGAATATTCTGTTGTATCGCTTCTGCGGGAGACTGACCACCATGTACTTCTGTCAGGATCATTTCATAATTCAGATCGCTGAACATATTGAGTGGAGCGGGTGGCAGCCAGGTAAACTGAGGTAAGAAGGTAAGCAGTTCACTCTGATTAGCAGGGCTGTTCAGCAGCGGCGGACTTACCGGCTCGATGGTAAAAGGAATACAATCTTCTCCGGGTTGATTGCCCGTCTTATCTCCCACCACTACCAGGCTATAACATGCGAGATAATTGCCCGCAGCCAGGAAGCCATTTACACTTCTGTCTATCACCGGAGAAAGATATTCATACTGTATAGGCATCAAATCACCGGCCTGCAATTGCCGCGCGCCTTTGTTGACAGAAATAGTACGGGTGATACCGGTTAACACCGGCTGATTGGTACGGGCATCCATTAAGCGCATGGTCACCTGTACGTTGACAGTGTTGCCGGAAGCAGATACCAATACAATATTCCATAGCTGCGCCTTTAACAATACGCCCGCCGGCGGTAATTGTACCGTCATACTAACCTGTGCGCCTGCACGAAGACAGCACAATAGGATGAGCAGGAATAGGGATCTTTTCATATTAAAAACTTAAAATATTCTGGTATAGGTTAATCGCCCGGTTTTATTGGGGACCAACTGTTTATTTACACTGGGCACAAATCCTTTATCTCCCATCACCGTTACTTCCCCTACTTTCGGGATATTCACCCTGGCATTGGCGGAATAACCGGTTTGTCGTAATTCAAATACTGTCTGATAATTGTATTTCAAACCTCCTCCCAACTCCAGCCATTTCAACACTTTATATTGTACATTTCCATCTGCCCCATATACGGCGTAATCTGTAGTGGTAGCCGATGATACGCCGCCATTCAGCGTAAATTTCCCCAGGAAAACAGTTTGATTCAATAACAGGTTGGTACTGTTGAAATACACAAAATTACTGTCCGTTTGATGATTGTAAAACCGGGTACCAGAGAAAATAGTATTCATACTAATGCCCCTGTATTGGTAGAAATAACTGCCGGTAGCCACCAGCGTGTAATACAAATTTTCCATGTACCTGTCTTCACTCAGCTTCATCAGCTGCGATGAAGGGAAGTAACCAATAGACAATACCGGCCACTTCTTTCTACGGAAAGTTGCCTGTATACTTTTAAAAACGGTATTACTCCGATAGCTTGAATTTTCAAATACACTGGTATAAACATTCTGTCTGACGGCACCGGTTAGCGTCAGTTGCTGTTTAAAGAAAGGCTGTGTTACCTGCACCATCCAGGCGTCCTGCACAGAGCCGGTAGCATACAAACTAAAGGATTGGAAATTAGCACCCATTCGTTTATACATGCCATTAATACGTGTAGCCGTAGACGGTATAAACGAAAATGTGCTGAGCGCGTATGCCTCATTGCTATGATCATTAAATCCTACCATACTGCTGCCCAATCCCTCACCATGCGCAGTCCTGGCGTAATAGGGCAAAGAAGATTTAGCCACCTCCCCTACCAGGTAATTATGCTTATTCAGCTGATACCGCCCTTCCAGCGATAGGCCCATAATTTTATAATCGGGGGTGGCGATATTGCCGCCTACAGGAGGCGTGGTATTAAAGTTATACACCTGTTTCTGACCGAAATAATACGAAAGAATAACATGATTACCTTCTTTCAAACCTTTACCTACCCTCACCATATTAAGATACTGTCGGGTTCTGTTTTCATTAACAATGAAGTCCCGGAAACGATAGTCCACAGCGCCGGTAGCAAAAGCCAGGTACCAGGAAGGATTCAATTCCGCCTGTACGCCCATGATACTGATGTTCTTCGCGGTAAGCTCCGAATAATCCACCATGGTGCGGCCAAGCCCCACAGATCTGACGGCCAGCATCGTTCTGTAACCTTTCGGTAAGATAGAATCCGGCAAATTCAGCGCTTCCAGGTTATCGGATAATTCCTTATTATCACGGCTATACTGCAAAGCATCCATTAAAGAACCTTTGCGCGCACTATATGCTTTTTCTTTTTTCTGATACAGCTGCTCACCAGCGGCAAAGGCCAGCTGAAGAGAGTCGAGCAGTTTCTTTTTTTCTTCATATTCTTTTCTGAAACGTATTGCAAGACTGTCTTTCAAACTAAGCTTTTCATTCAGTACATCCAATGGAATATCCAATGATGGGCGCTTTCCGAGTTTCGATAATTCCGCGAGAGAATCGTTTAGCCGTAACTGATACTCCCGCTCCTTCGCTTCTACCATCCGTTGTATCTGTGCGGGTGAGTTAAACCAGGCTTTCAGCTTGTTAATATCATTCCAGTCGTAGTCCAGTTTTTGTCTCAACTGATCAAGTGCTATCTTTTGTTTTAACTTGCCGGCATCCCAACCCCTCGCCTTAGCCATCAGCATATTTTTAAAATCCTGGCTGGTGTACTGAAAATTAATGCCGGTGATATTTCTAAAAAGACGTGAATTTCCTTTGCTGGTACTAAAAGCCAGGTGAAGCGGATACTGATCTTTAATAGTAATATCCAGTACCGTTTGTAATGTATGCTGATAGATGTCGCGCTCCAGATACGGCGTATCTGCATTGGATTGATAGTACCCATCATAGGTTATATTCCCATGTACCACGAGTAACGGTTTTCGTGTATCCACTACCGGTATACTCTCAACATGTTTTCGCCTTATCACCTGGTAATGAGTATCTCCGGGGGGAGATGCGTATAGCACCACCAGCACCGGTAACTTCATCTTACACCCCGTATGTATATAGTAATAGCTGGTATCTGACGCTCTACCGTTGTTTCCGGGTAGATGCATCTGTGCATCGCTATCATAGGTGAGAAAAAGGGATACAATTACTAATATCAGGGATGCATTTCTCAAGACTGCGACTTACTAAAAAAACTAAAGGTTAACATATAGGCACGGGTGTTCAAAGGATTATACTTCTTCTATTGACAAATGTATAAATAAATTTAACATATAAAAATATTCGCGTATTTTTTTCTCTAACAAGATTAATTAATGATATACCAG
>NZ_DATCVJ010000304.1:0-5028 GCF_036566945.1 Chitinophaga sp.
GCCATTGAAGCTTATCAGGAAATGAAGAAAAGATATGAGTTTATCCTGGAACAGAAAACCGACCTGGTAAATGCGAAAGATTCCCTGCTGGCGACTATCCAGGAGGTGGAGTCTACCGCTAACCAGAAGTTCCTCGATACCTTTAATGCGGTAAAAGAGAATTTCATCCGGGTATTTAAAGCCCTGTTTACGGAAGAAGATCAGTGTGATATGATCCTGAGCGACCCCGCTAACCTGGCCGATACCGGTATTGAAATCATCGCCAAGCCCAAAGGTAAACGTCCGGCGGCTATTACACAGCTGTCCGGCGGAGAAAAAACACTCACCGCTACGGCGTTGTTGTTTGCCATTTACCTGATTAAGCCGGCACCTTTCTGTATCCTCGATGAGGTAGATGCGCCACTGGATGATGCCAATGTGGGCAAGTTTACCAACATGATCAGGAAGTTTTCAGATAATTCACAATTTATTATTGTAACGCACAACAAACAAACCATGGCTGCTGTAGATGTGATCTATGGCGTAACGATGCAGGAGCCGGGTGTCAGCAAACTGGTACCGGTAGATTTCAGAAGTTTGAACTAGTCGGTTGGTTTAGTTGTTGTAAAGAGATTCGATTACTTTTATTCTTGATTCTAAAAAAATAAAAAAACGTAAACACTATGGGCGCATGGGGCACCAGGAATTTTGAAAATGATGGATCACAGGATTGGATATTTGACCTGATTGAAAACAAAGATGGTGGATTGGTGGCTGATACGTTAGCGCGTATCATTAACAACATCGAAACACTGGAAGTACCGGATTGCGAAGAGGCGCTGGCAGCTGCTGAACTGGTTTCAGCGTTGGTAGGCCGTCCCAGCGAGGACTTTCCGGAAGATCCGCTTGATCAGCTGGATGTACTGAACCTCATCGGTACCCGTGCACTCAGGAATCAGGCCATCGCAGCAGTCAATAAAATTGTAGCGTCTTCTGAAATGAAGAATTACTGGGAAGATGCTGGTCAGGGCGAAGCCTGGGCTGCAGTGCAGGCGGGCCTGATTAAGCGTTTGGATTAATTTTCATCAGGCTTATACGATTCGGGGTAGGCAATTGTTTTACCACGGTATTGTTCGCGCGGATTTTTATGTAGATAAAATCTGTTTTTCCATCATATTATTATTACAGCGGATAGCAAAGCAGGTAAGCTCCTGTTGGCTGTTCGCTGTTTTTGTATTTTTAGGAGGTTTGGAGGGGAGGGGATCGCCTTCGGCGATTGTCTTATGCAGGATTATACTGATTTAGATGATTTTCCGGATTTTTTCCTTTTGATTTTGGAAGATGTAAAAAAGATTTTGGGAGATATAAGCGGATAAAATATTTACCCGCTTATATCTCCCAAAATCTTTTTTAATCCTGTAAAACAAAATCTTGAAAATCATCTAAATCAGTATAATCCTGAGTAAGACAAAAAATCGCTTAGATCAATATCCCCGCAATAGCAGCAGACATATAAGACGCCAACGTACCACACAGCAACGCTTTTAACCCCAGCTTGGCCAGGTCAGCTCTTCTATCCGGCGCCAGTTCTCCAATACCACCGATCTGCATCCCCACACTGCTGAAGTTCGCAAAGCCAGCAATGGCAATGGTTACAATGGCAATACCTTTGGAAGTCAGCACAGGTACCGTTTTATCGGTCATACTCTTAAAGGCCACAAATTCGTTGATGGTTAATTTCTGTCCCAGCAACGTGGCCACGTTTTGCACATCGGCTTTTGGTACGCCAATAGCCCAGGCCATCGGCATAAACAGTTTTCCGAAAATCCAATCGAGGCTCAGGTTAAAGTCAGGGTTGAAAATATGTCCAATATGGATCAGGCACCAGTCGATCAACGCAATGAACGCAATAAAACCGATCAGCATCGCGATCACGTTCATGGCTATTTTAAAACCATCGCCGGCGCCATGTGAGATGGCATCGATCACGTTGGTATAATTACTTTTTACTTCCATTTTCACACGACCCATGGTCACGCTTTCCTCTGTTTCCGGAAACACGATCTTGGAAATCACCAGGGCGCCAGGAGCCGCCATGAGACTGGCCGTGATGAGGAAAGGCGCAATATGTAAACCCGCCTGCGCACCCATGTTCACGTATACCACCAGGATACCGCCGGCAATACAGGCCAAACTCCCACTCATAGACGCCAGTATTTCACTTTTGGTCATGCTGGATAAGTAAGGACGAATCATTACCTGCGCTTCTACCTGTCCTACGAAAGCACTGGCTACGTTACTCAGCGCTTCCGCTCCACTTACGCGCATTACATAGTTCATGGCACGCGCAATCACTGCTACTACCCGCTGCATAATACCAAAATGATATAAAACCGCTACCAGGACACATACCAGGATGATGGTGGCGGTAACATTAAAGGCAAATACAAAACCACCGCCGGCATAGTCTTTTATGCTCCCATCATGTTGTGTAATGCCAATGCCGCCATACACAAAGGCCGCACCCTGACGGGCAAAGGCTTCCAGCTTACCCATTGCATCTCCCACACGTTTGAAAAACCAGGTAATAGGAGGCACCTTGAATACCAAAAGACCAATCGCCACCTGTAATCCAATGCCACTCAATACCAACCGGTAGTTGATCTTTTTCTTGTTGTTAGAAAACAAAAAGGCAATACCCAAAATAAGGACAATGCCTATGAGGCCCTGAAAGCGTTCCATAAATGCAAATAAATCGTAAAATGTATGCAATGAAGCGACGAAGATAAGTTTTTTTGGTGTCGCGTTGGTGCGAAACTGTTAGCTCATATAATTTTTCAAAAAAAATATATTCAGAAATGTATTTTTACTTTTTCGCAACCGAATAATAACAATGCAGCGTATTCACTATCTTATTACGACCACGTTATCTCTTGCTTTATTGGCCTGTGGGCAGGGGGATCAGCACCAGAAAGGAAACAAACACGCATCAGATTCTTTGGCGATGCGGGAGCAGTTCGCCACGTCTCCGGTATTGGATGGCAAAACCGCCATCAGTCACATGCAATTCGATAAGGGCCTGGAAGTACAGCTGGTAGCAGCTGAACCCATGGTGGTAGCGCCAGTGGCCATGACCTTTGATGAACGCGGCAGAATGTGGGTGGTGGAAATGACCGGTTTTATGCCCGATACCGTTGGTACCGGAGAAGATAAGCCCGATGGCAAAATTGTAATTCTGGAAGATACCACCGGCGACGGGGTGATGGACAAAAGAACCGTATTCCTGGATTCCCTGGTACTGCCAAGGGCCGTATGTTTAGTCGAGAATGGCGTGCTGGTGGCCACACCGCCGGAACTCTGGTTTTATGAAAACAACGGCGACAAACCCGGCAAAAGAACCCTCGTAGATGATCAATACGCGGCCGGCGGCAACGTGGAGCATCAGCCTAATGGACTGCTGCGCGCTATGGACAACTGGATTTATAATGCAAAATCGGATAGGCGTTACCGTAAGGTGGGCAATAAGTGGCTGAAAGAAAGCACTCATTTCCGCGGTCAGTGGGGTATTACCCAGGACAACCAGGGGCGTCTCTATTATAATAACAACTCGGAAAACCTGCTGGGCGACTATTTCCCACCCGGATTAGGTGGTACCAACCCGGCGCAACAAAATGCGGCCGGCTTCGATCAGAAAATAGTACCGGACAACCGTACGTATCCCATCCACCCCACACCGGGTGTAAACCGGGGCTATTCGAAAGGCACGCTGGACGATAGTTTGCGCCTCGTGAACTTTACCGCAGCCTGCGGACCTATGATCTATCGCGGCAACCTGTTACCAGCGGACTATCAGGGCAACGCCTTTGTAGCAGAACCTTCTGCCAACCTGATCAAAAGAAACCGCTTATCAGATAGCAGTTATATCGTGAAAGGTGTCCAAGCCTATCAGCACCAGGAGTTCCTGGCGAGTACTGATGAGCGTTTCCGGCCGGTAGACTTAAAGACCGGACCTGATGGCGCCATCTATATAGCGGATATGTATCGGGGCATCCTGCAACATAAAACCTATATCACCGGGTACCTGAAAAACGAGGTGAAAATGCGGAGTCTTACCCAGCCGCTGAACTGCGGACGTATTTACCGCATTGTTCCTACAGGTAAACAGGTAACCATGCCACCCAGGAGTGATGGCGCGCCTGCATTGGTTAGCCAGTTGCAATCGCCTAATGGCGTGCTGCGGGATAAAGCACAACAACTCATCATCGATCAGCAATTAGTGACCGTGGCGCCGGATGTACGCAACCTGCTGAAAGATCCGGTGAGCCAAATCCCTGCACTGTGGACCCTGGAAGGATTGCATCAGCTAACGGCGGAAGATCTGAATAGCATTTGGAAAGAGAACAATGCCGCTATGAAGATGCAGGCATTGGCAGCTTTACCATCTGTATTAAACGGCAGCAATGTAAAAGCCATGGTAGCGGCATTGGATAGCTTATCTGATAACCCTTACCTGGCGCCTGCGGTTGCCTATCTTTTACCAGCAGTAGCAAAGTTTGATAAAGCAAATGCGAGCCGTCTGGAAGATAAAATGATAAAAGCGTATGCCCCTAACCGTTATGTTGCGGCGGCATTGGTTAATAATGCAGCGAACCGGGAAGCGGCATTACTGAAACAGGTAATTGCCTGGAATCCTGATACCACGCTGGTGTTGCGGAGGCAGCTGGAAACCGTGTTGAAAAACATGGACAGCAAAGCCGATGCGAAAAAGATGGACGAGTTAAGAAAAACATTGCCCCGCGGCTATAAAATATTCAATACCGTTTGCCAAACCTGTCATGGTAAAAGCGGGGAGGGGATTGCCGCTATGGCGCCGCCACTGAATGAAAGCAACTGGGTAAATGGCAACAAGAAAGCATTTATCTCGATTGTATTATTTGGGTTAACCGGCCCGGTAGAGGTCCATGGAAAAATGTATAAAGCGCCTGAAATTAATGGCGATATGCCGGGTATTGGTGGTAGTGATGAATTTAGCGATGCAGACATTGCACA
>NZ_DATCVJ010000305.1:0-8737 GCF_036566945.1 Chitinophaga sp.
TGATTTCTGATAAGCTGGCGAAAGAGCTTTTCGCCAACGATGAAAATGCTGTTGGTAAAACGATTACCTGGCAATTTGACCTCGTCAAAAAAAGCAGTATCGTTACCGGCGTTTTTAAAGAAATACCCACGAACTCCTCCACCCAGTTCGATTTTATATTGCCTTTTGATGCATTCAAAGATATCATGAGTATAACAGCGCTGGACCCGCAAGGGCCTTTTCTGACCTATCTGGTCATGAAAAAAGGGACTGATATTCCTGCCTTCAATGCAAAGCTGAGTAGCTTCATGACCAATATTACAAAAGGAGCCACCAGTCCAAGAACCTTATTCCTGCAACATTACAGCGATAGCTACCTCTATGGGAATTATGAAAATGGCGTAGCAGTGGGCGGCAGGATCAGTTATGTAAAACTGTTTTCGCTGATTGCATTGTTTATCATCCTGATTGCCAGCATCAATTTTGTGAATCTTTCTACGGCCAAAGCTTCCGGAAGAATGAAGGAAATGGGTATCCGCAAAGCAGTAGGTGCCAATCGCGTTACGCTGATCGGGCAATACCTCAGCGAATCTATGCTGCTCACCTTTTTGTCACTGATCATTGCTTTGATAATAGTCATGGTGCTACTACCACATTTTAATCAGCTCACCGGCAAAATGCTGACATTACAGCTCACCCCTGGATTAGTACTGGCGGTGCTGGGCATTACGCTGACAACGGGCTTGCTGGCAGGCAGTTATCCGGCTTTATATCTTTCCGGCTTTAGCCCGCTGGCCGTGTTGAAAGGAAAGATCCAGCAAGCCACGGGGCAGCTGCTGGCCCGAAAGGGATTAGTGGTTTTCCAGTTTACCCTATCCGTTTTATTTATGGTGGCGGTGATCACAGTATACCGGCAAATCGCTTATGTGCAATCTAAAAATACAGGATACGATAAAGATAACGTGGTGTACTTTGATGCCGAAGGAAAAGTACCGCAAAACATGCCGGCATTTTTAGCAGCACTGAAAAGAATTCCCGGCGTGGTAAATGCCTCCGGCATGGTCGGAAACGTGCAGGGCGCGCCAACAATGGGATATACCTGGAAGGGGAGAGGGGCAGTGGAAACAATTCAGTGTCGCCCTATGATGGTGAATTATGACATGATAGAAACACTGGGTATTGAAATGGCCGCTGGTCGCCCGTTTTCCCGGGACTTCGGTACAGATAATACCAAAATTATTTTCAATGAAGCCGCTATCAAAGCCCTGGGCATTACCGATCCGGTAGGGAAAGTCATTGAATTCAGCGACAGGAAACTGGAGATCGCCGGCGTGGCGAAAGACTTTCATTTTCAATCGCTCCATGAAATCATCAAGCCGATGTTCTTTATGCTGGATTTTCAAAATACGACGGTGATGGTGAAAATAAAAGCAGGCCAAACAACAGCAGTGCTGGAGCGGCTATCGGCTTTCTACAATACTTATAACCCCGGCTTTACATTCGATTATAAATTCCTGGATGAAGACTACCAGGCGCAGTATACCGCTGAGAAAAGGGTAGCGGCGCTATCTAAATATTTCACTGCATTGGCCGTGCTGATCTCCTGTCTGGGACTCTTTGGACTGGCCACTTTCACCGCAGAAAGTAAGCGCAAAGAAATCAGTATCCGTAAAGTATTGGGCGCCACTGCTGCCAATGTAGTGATGATGCTGTCGCGGGAATTCCTGCGGGCGGTATTGATCGCCGTATTGATAGGGTTACCGCTGGCCTGGTATTGCATGGATCGCTGGCTGAATAGTTTCGCCTATCATATTCGTTTAGGCGCCGACGTATTTTTACTGGTAGGTGGTGCTATGCTGTTGATCACGCTGCTGACAGTGAGTGTACAGGCAATACGCGCAGCGTTGGAGAATCCGGTGAAGAGCTTGAAAATGGAATAATTGCACTAAAAAAAACGTCCGGATGTAATTACACCCGGACGTTTTTTTATGATGACGACAGCTATTTAGAATTTAAACCCTAATGTCAGCACGATGTTACTTCTGGTGTAATCCAGTCTGGCAGCAGCAGGCGAAAATCCTTCCTCATATATTTCATAAGGCTGGTATCTGTCTTTCCCCTGTGTATAGGTGTAGGTAGCATCCGCATAAAAACCTTTATTACGGTAACCAACACCACCGCTGTAAGTCTTGCGGGAAGCATTTACACCGGCATTGTAAGTATCATTGCTGTAAGGATTGCCATAGGAAGCAAAACCAGCTCTCAACGCATACATCGCCTGGAATCTAACCTCAGCGCCTACACGAACATTGGAGGTGGATTTATAGATAGCTTTGATATTATTATTAACACCTGCTACAGATCCCTGATCACTACCCATTTTGAATTTACCGGAAGCCTGGTTTACAAATTCGTAATCTGCTGTAATGAAACCTTGTGTGGTTTTAGGTTCGGCCAGATTGCCAAAAAAGTAAGAAGCACCGGCGCCTGCGCGTAAAGGAGCAGTATAGTTATAATCGCTTTCTGTGGGATATCCCTGGTTCAGGTCAATAGAGTATGCGGATATCACACCCTGGCCATCTTCTGAATCAGAGTGAAGCTCAGCAGTGTAGCTGTCGTGGATAGAATACCAGGTAGGCGTAGCGAAAGTTCCACCTAACCTGAAGTGATCAGATACTTTATACAAAATACCCAGTTTAGCATTAAACCCTAAGCCCGTGCGCTTCAGGTACCTGTTGTAGTCGGAGAAGTTAAACCCGTTGTTGCCATTGCCGGTGGCGTCATCTTCTGACCAGGTAAGTGTTTCTTTATAATTAATGCTGGGCAAATTAATGCTACCACCTATGTACAAACGATCGCCATAATTACCACCAATAGCAAAGGTATATTCATTCATGCCTCCTTCTGTCTGGAGGGTGCCTCTTTGCTGTATACCAGCCAGATTCCCTATTTGCCTGGAAGGGGAAGCCTGCGACATAAAGGTGGTATCACCGGGGGAGACTGCGTACTTATTGATTAGGTAAGTATCGTAACCAAGATCAAAACCCAGTCCCAGCGTGGCATCACTGGCATTATTAAAAAGGTCATCTATCCAGGAATCAGATAAAGAGGTTTTATTATTACGTCCTGCGATGAGCATTTTGTTATTATAATTGGCCAAACGCTCCATGCCTAATGAAAAAGTAATATTGTTCCAGGTACTGCTGCCACTGTTCTTATTGGTGGCCATCACCACGCCGATAGAGGGCAGCTGGAAGTTGGAACGGGTTCCTTTATTATCCAGCTGGTTATTACCAAGGTAATTAGAGGTAAACTGGGAGATGCCAACACCGCCTGAGATGTGAAATTCACCGGTCTTAAAAATGGCAATACCTGCCGGGTTAAGATGTGCGGATGAGTAATCTCCTCCAAGACCAATACCTGCTCCACCCAGTGCCTGTGTTCTCGCTGTACCCTGAGGCTGCATAGGTGAATAAAGTAGTGCGTCGTTGGAACTTTGGGCCATGGCTGTTACAGATATAAACAAGCCGCCTAAAAGAGGATAAAGTCTTTTAATCATGATCTGTATACTTAAAAAATGAGATTTGCTTTGCAGGCTATTCTAATGATGCTAACGTGTGCTGCAATTTGTTGTATAACGGTTATATGGGCAAAACCTTGTATGAGATAAAAAATAAGCGTAGGTTTTTAGGCTACGCTTATCTTGATAATATTTTTATTAACGACCACCTCTGGAAGGACGGCTGTATCCACCGCCACCGCTTCCGCCGCTGCTGCGACCACCGCTTCCGCCGGAGTTGGAAGGCGTGTAGCTAGGTGCAGGAGAAGGAGCTGGTCTGCTATATTCAACGCGTTGCGGACGGGAATAACCACCGTTGTTGCTGCCACTATTGTTATTACTGTTCTGGTAAACAGGTCTGGTCACAGGTCTTTCAGAGTTTGACTGCTGGAATACCCGGCGTGGTCTTTCCACTGATCCGCCTGGATTTACAGTGCCACCATTACCACCACCATTGACTGGTTGCAAAGTACCGCTTCTGTTAGGACGGGTATAACCACCGCCACCGGTACCACCACTGTTGGTATAATTAACTCTTTGTATTCTTTCGCCACTCGCTCTTACCGGACCATAGGAACTGGAAGGACGGCTGATGTAACCACCGCCATAGTAACCACCATGTCCGTAGTATCCGCCACCGCCATAATAGCCACCACCATAGTATGGATAGTAGTAAGAAGGCCAGTAGCTGCCGATGTAAGGATATCCCCATCCGCCACCATAACCCCATGGGCTATAATAACCACCCATGCCCCAGCCAATGCCAAGACTCAGGGAAGGACCATAAAAACTGCTGTATGGGCTGTATCCCATGCCAAATCCACCGTATCCCATGCCATAGCCTCCCATCATATACATGCTGGATGCTGCATTGTAACCATCCCAGTAATCACCGGAATAGTTGCTGCTACTGCCAAATCTGTTCAGACGACGTTGATAATCGCCCTGATCTTCATCCTGGTATGTTACATAGGTGCCGCCATCAGTTTGATCTCCCTGCACATAGTTAGCATCATTTTCATCCTGCTTACTATTACCGTTCGAACCATCATTGGAGGCATAGGTACGCTGCTGCTGACGCGGAGAATAGTATACATCATCCGGGGTCTGAGCCGTTTTATAGGTACTGGAACACGCTCCCAGTGCGAGCGATGCGGCCAGTCCAATGTATAATATAGGCTTCATTTGAAATATGTTTTAAGCGTGATTCGTGTAGTAAATTTACTCCTTTTTAACGGATTTAATAGGAGGAAAGTTACAATAACATAGTCGAGGTTATATTATTTTCTGATAACTGTTTGCACAGTTATGTTTTTCATCTATGTTTGTGACATTTTCTCCTTACATATAGTGACAAAAATTAAGCCAATTCAGCCTTTGTCAGCCGGCTGGGGTATTTAATTTTGTCACGACAAATTGAAACGAAAAAAGCTTAAAACTAACGATATATAAATAAGGTATAATTTTTATGAGTAAAGAGATTACAGCCCGTTCGGAAGACTATTCAAAATGGTATAATGACCTGGTATTGAAAGGCGGCCTGGCAGATTATTCCGCAGTAAAAGGATGTATGGTGATCAAGCCATACGGTTTTGCACTATGGGAAGCCATGCGCGATGTACTGGATCGCAAATTCAAGGAAACCGGTCACCAGAATGCGTACTTCCCGCTGTTCATCCCTAAAAGCTTCCTGAGCAAAGAAGCTGCCCATATTGAAGGATTCGCCAAAGAATGCGCTGTGGTCACCCACTATCGCCTGAAAAACGATCCTGATGGCGGCGGCGTCATCGTTGACCCGGAAGCTAAATTAGCTGAAGAACTTATCGTTCGCCCTACCTCTGAAACAATTATCTGGAATACATATAAAGACTGGATCCAGTCTTACCGCGACTTACCCCTCCTGATCAATCAGTGGGCCAACGTAGTGCGTTGGGAAATGCGTACCCGCCTGTTTCTCCGCACCACCGAATTCCTCTGGCAGGAAGGTCATACCGCACACGCTACCTCTGCTGAAGCCGTGGCAGAAACAGAACAGATGCTCAACATCTACGCTGATTTCGCCGAAAACTTCATGGCGGTACCGGTGGTACGTGGTATCAAAACCGCCAGCGAAAGATTTGCCGGCGCAGTAGAAACCTATTGCGTAGAAGCGATGATGCAGGATGGTAAAGCCTTACAGGCAGGTACCTCTCACTTCCTCGGCCAAAACTTCGCCAAAGCATTTGATGTGCAGTTCTCCAACAAGGAAAATAAACTGGACTATGTATGGGCTACTTCCTGGGGCGTATCCACCCGTCTTATCGGTGCCCTGATCATGGTACACAGCGATGATGAAGGACTGGTAATGCCTCCTAAAATTGCACCTATCCAGGTCGTAATCGTACCTATCTATAAAGGCCCCGATCAGAAAGCGGGTCTTGATGAAAAGGTAAACGTGATCGTTAAAGAACTGAGAAGCGCCGGTATCAGCGTGAAATACGATGATTCCGATAACAACCGCCCAGGCTGGAAATTTGCAGAGTACGAAATGAAAGGCGTACCTGTTCGTATAGCCATTGGCGCGAGAGATCTCGAAAACAACGTGGCGGAAGTTACCCGTCGCGATACCAAAGAAAAAATGAGCCTGTCGCTGGATGGTTTACCAGCCCGCATTCAGGAACTGCTGGAAGAAATACAACTCAACCTCTTTAATAAGGCTAAAGCTTACCGCGACAGTCACATTACCCGTGTAGATACTTTTGAAGAATTTGAAAAAGTACTCGAAGAAAAAGGTGGCTTCATTGCTGCTCACTGGGATGGTACCGCCGAAACAGAAGAGAAAATCAAAGACCGCACAAAAGCGACTATTCGCTGCATCCCGCTCGATAATCCGCAGGAAGCCGGTACTTGTATTCTGACAGGTAAGCCTTCCAAAGAAAGGGTGTTGTTCGCAAGAGCATACTAGAAAAGAATTACGAATTACGAATTACGAATTACGGATTGGTGGGGAGATAGATGTGAAGGTTTCCGCTAAGATCTACCCACCAATCCGTAATTCGTAATTCGTAATTCGTCATTCTTTCTATCATATTTACTAAATTTATCCAATGCCCTTGAACCGTTACATAATGTTATGGGGATTGGTCTTCTTTTGCACTGTTACTACAAGCCTGGCTCAGGGGCTGATGATCCGTAACTACAATGTGAAGGATGGACTGGCCAACGCCACTGTTTATGCTGCTGTGCAGGATAAAGACGGTTTCATATGGTTTGCTACTCCCACCGGCGTTAGTAAATTTGACGGAAAACGCTTCCGTAACTACGCCAAAAAAGACGGTCTTACTGATAACGACGTCACCAAACTCGCCGCCGACTCCAGGGGAAGGGTATGGTTTTTTACCCTCAACGGCAAGCCCTCTTTCTACCATCAATCCATTATTCATAGCGAAGAAAACGATAGCACCCTACGGTTCAACAGCCGTAGCCACTACATGCAGTATGCCTTTGAAGGCAAAAACGGCGTAGCATGGTTCCTTAATACCAACAACCGCATTGTTCAGTACAACGGCAAAGAAACCATTTACGACAAGCTCGGCGCCGCCGGCGCGGACTTGTTTTTCATGATGCGTAATGACACCATCTTCCATCCCCTCCAGGCATCTTTTCACCTGGAAAGCCTGAAAGATCCCAACAACCCTGACCAGAAATTATATCCCGTTTGCCCGTTCCCGTTAGATGATCCTGCCTTGCGCACCCGTGTTAACGACAATGCCGTCGTGATTGTTCGCAACACCATTTACTCCTATGCTGCTAAAGATGCCATGTGCTTCTTTAATGGCGCGGAATGGGGCATTCATGACGATATCAGTCATATGTGTATTGACAATGACAACCTCTGGGTGGGTACCCAGCGCGCATTGTACTTCCTCAAAGGATTTTTTAAAGGAGAACATAAAACCATCAAGCTACTCGATAACCACTACATCACTTCCCTGTTGAAAGACAGAGATGGTAACATCTGGATCACCACTTTCGGTGACGGCGTATACAATATCCCCTACAAAAATTTTTACTTCAGCTACCTGGATAATACCAATGGCTTATACTCACATTCTATTTTTAGTATCAGCAAGGATAAAAAAAATAACCTGTTGCTGGTCGGGCAAAATGCCGGTGTACTTAACCTGATGGATGGGGATAACCGTATCAGCAACCAGTTTACCCTGGACACTACTTCCGGCCGTAATAGCGTGCTGGCTATTTTACCGCATAAAGACGATAATGTACTCATAGGCACCGACAACGGACTGTATAACTTTAATACGCTCACGCATAAAACATCTCTCCTGAAGGCTGTAAAAATGCTGAAGGATGTAGATGTGTCGCCAGCCGGCAAAATCAGGCTGGCCGCCAAAAATCAGGTGATCGCACTCGATGATTATACCATCGGTGACCTCGACATGCTGGTGACCTCTATTGCCTGTGTCAATGACTCGGCTTATTATGTAGGCACCAACGCCGGCCTGTACTTCTGTACGGATGGAAAGCGGCAGCTATTGCCCGCCGGAGCAGATACGCTGCGCAAAGTAAGTATCAAAGACCTGAAATGGATAGATGGCTCCCTGTGGATTGGTACCAGCGATCAGGGTATTTATGTGATGCAGCATGATATGATCGTGAAACACCTGTGGTCTGCCAATGACCTGGCCAGCGATATTTGTCAGCAGCTCTACTACGATGGCATTGGCCGTTTGTATGTGGCTACTAACCGCGGTGTATCGGTAATTGATGTGAAAACACAGTCCATCACCCGTAACATCACGTCCAACGACGGACTCAATTCCGATGATATCCGTGGCGTATATTCAGATAATAACACATTGTACATCGCAACTTCCAATGGTCTGTGCTATTTCAATGCGGATCATATCCCCGTGGATACCATCGCGCCGGTCATCTACCTGAATAATATCCGCTACGGTGACAGTACTTTCCTGCCAGCTAACAACTTTGTACACCTGTATAAGAGAAAGGCTTCTTTTGAAGCGGAATTTGGCACCATCGTTTTTGATCTGCCGGAGCTGGTAGAGTACCAGTATAATTTTTCGGGAGATACCACCAACGGCTGGGTTACTACCATGTCGAACATTATACCGTTCCCTGATTTACAACCAGGTAGTTACAAGTTGATGGTGAGAGCCCGCAAATATAAGAGCGATT
>NZ_DATCVJ010000306.1:0-3643 GCF_036566945.1 Chitinophaga sp.
TTCGGGAAGCTGTTGTCGCAATTGTCTGTAGCCGTCAGCACCGGAGGAGCCGGGATCTTATCCTGGCAGAAGATCACTACATCTGCCGGAGCAGGCATGATCACTGGTCTGGTGGTATCTTTTACTGTCACCACCTGTGTGATGGTAGTAGTATTACCACAGGCATCTTTCGCAATCCATGTTCTGATGATACGATAGTTACCTGCACAATCACCAGGTGTTCTTTCTGTTGTGATGCGGCGGCTTACTGTCAGACCATTTCCGATAGTGCTACAATTGTCAGTCACCTGAACATCCATAGCAGGAGCAGGGATATTGTCGCAGCTCACGGTTGTATCAGCAGGAGGTTTCACGGTGAATACCGGTTTAATGGTATCCTGTACAGTGATGATCTGCTGCATGGTTTGTTTGTTACCGCAATCGTCAGTAACTGTCCAGGTGCGTGTTTCCTGATAGTTGCCGGCGCAGTTACCTGGCAATTTCACTGTTTTAGTGCTGGTGAATACCTGTACGTTACCGGTACAGTTGTCGGTGGCAGTAATTACTGGCCATGCCGGGATCTTATCGCAATCTACCGTGGTGTCTTTCGGAGCAGGCATGTTGAATACTGGTTTAGTAGTATCCTGTACTTTGATGATCTGTTGTACTGCACTGGCATTACCACATTCATCAAAGGCGGTCCATTTCCTGAAGATCAGGTAGTTGTTGTTACAATTAGCCGGGTTGTGTACTACGGAGTCTTTGGGTACCACAGTAATTACACCAGGTGTACAGTTATCAGTAGCAGTAAGATTGAATCCGTTCGGTACTTTGTCACAATCCACTGTGGTATCAGCAGGTGTGTTTACATTGAATACCGGAGCAGTCATATCTTTCACGGTGATCACCTGTTTCAGGGTGATGCCGGTGTTACACTCATCTTTCGCTGTCCAGGTGCGTATCAGCAGATAGTTGTTGGTACAGCTGCCTGGAATATCCTGGCGAACTTCTACCACAGGTATGATGATTTCACCTGCACAATCGTCGTTTGCTTTCAGGTCTGTTTTAGCAGGTACCTTATCACAGTCAACCGTGATATTGGCAGGAGCAGGGGTAGTAAATACCGGTGCTTTCGTGTCCTTTATCGTGATAGTCTGCGAAGCACTTACGGACAATCCGCATCTGTCTGTTGCCGTCCAGGTACGGGTAATGGTGCTAAGACAAGGAGAAATCACTACGATTACATCGTTATGTGTAACGGTGAGTGTTTCGTTATCATAAGGCGCGTGACTGAATACCGGTGTTCCGAAGAGCGTGGTATAGTCTTTACCTCGTTCACATTCCGTAGTGATAGCAGCGGGAGTGGAGGTAACAATCGGACTAATGGTTACAACGGTGATCTTCACTGCATTGCTGATGTTGTTGATACAAGCACCAGATGCTACCACTCTTCTGTACCAGCTATTGGCAGAGAGTACACCAGGTTGGTAGGTGTCTCCGTTGGCACCGGTAATGTTGTTGAACGGTCCGGTAGCGCCAGTGGTACTTTGTTGCCATTGGTAAGTATAGGTACCGTTACCGCCAGTCAGCGCGATACCACGTATTGCCATTGGTATTTCTGTCAAACAAACCGTTTGATCATCGCGGATAGTATTACCAAGGATTGGTTGGCGATTGATCAGTGTTACACTGGAGCTGGAAGCGTCACAAACTCCGTTGCTTACTACCCAGGTCAGTTGTGCGGTTTCGCCGGCAGGAACCGTGATGGTGGCGTCTTTTAGGTTAATATTATTGATGGTAATCAACGCAGCGTTGTTGCTGGTAACAATCCAGGTACCTTTTGCACCTGCTACACCAGGATCGCTGGCATTCATTTTAAAGGTAGCATCGTCACAGTGTTCCTGGTTAGGTCCTGCGTTGGCAGACACTGGTAAGCGATAGTTAATGAGTGTCACATCGTCCCAGGTAGCGCTACATACACCATTGGTCACTGTCCAGCGTAAGGTAACAGTGTCACCCACGTTTACATTTACCGCAGAAGTAGGGCTATTGACAGATTTGATCACCGCATTACCTTTAATGATAGACCAGAATCCTCTTGCACTTGCAACAGAGAGAGGCGTAGCTGCCATGGTGAAATCTCCTGTGTTGTTACACATTTCAATATCTGCACCGGCGTTAGCATCATCTGCCTTCTTATAATTAATCAATGTTACTGTGCTGCTGCTACTGGTACAAGTGCCATTGGTTACAGTCCACTTCAATATAACGGTGTCGCCTATAGGAACAGTTACATTGGTGAACGGATCATTTGGTGATTTGATCACTGCGGCGCCAGGGATACGACTAACATCTGTCCACACACCTGTTGCACTGCTGGATCCAGGCTGACTTGCTTTCATTACAAAGTCGGCAGTAGTGTTACATTTTTCCTGGTCAGGACCAGCATTTGCAGTGATCGCAGCTTTGTAGTTGATAATAGTAACGCGGCTGAAAGTGGTATCGCATACGCCGTTGGCAATCGCCCACTGGAGTACAGCTGTATCACCTACAGGTACGGTTACTGCGGTAGTTGGACTGTTAGGTGATTTGATAGTTGCGTTACCCATGAGGAGCGTCCAGGTGCCTTTCGCAGTTGGAACGCCAGGCGCATTGGCCTGCATGATAAAGTCGCCTGTATTGTTACAGATTTTTTGATCAGGTCCGGCGTTAGCGGTGTTAGCGGTGGCGTAGTTGGTCAGCAGTACCGTGTCGGTAGTGGCGGCACAGGTGCCGTTGGAGATGGTCCATACCAATGTGGCGGTATGACCGGCCAGTACTTTGACGGTAGTGTTGTTTAAAGTAGTATCAGTAATAGTTACCCACGATGGTTTACTCACTGCTGTCCATGCACCTCTCGCTCCATATTCAGTAGGCTTGTTAGCAGCCAGGGTGAATATAGAGTCATTACAATGTTCCTGATCAATATTCGCTTTCGCGATAGCCGGTACCTCATAATTGGTCAGCAGCACGGTATCGGTAGTAGCGGCGCAGGTACCGTTGGAGATGGTCCATACCATTGTAGCGGTATGACCAGCCAGTACTTTTACTTGTGTATTATTTAAAGTACTATCGGTGATTTTTACCCATGATGGTTTATTTAATACAGACCATACACCTTTTGCACCATACTCAGTAGGCTTGTTAGCCGCCATGGTGAACATCGAGTCGTTACAATGTTTCTGATCAACATTAGCATTTGCGATAGCAGGGATGTCGTAGTTGGTCAGCAGCACGGTGTCGGTCGTAGCCGCGCAGGTACCGTTGGAGATGGTCCATACCATTGTAGCGGTATGACCAGCCAGTACTTTCACTTGTGTATTATTTAAAGTACTATCGGTGATTTTTACCCATGATGGTTTATTTAATACAGACCATACACCTTTTGCACCATACTCAGTAGGCTTGTTGGCCGCCATGGTGAACATCGAATCGTTACAATGTTTCTGATCAATGTTGGCATTTGCGATAGCAGGGATGTTGTAGTTGGTCAGCAGCACGGTGTCGGTAGTAGCGGCACAGGTACCGTTGGAGATGGTCCATACCATTGTAGCGGTATGCCCGGCCAGTACTTTCACCTGTGTATTATTTAAAGTACTATCGGTGATTTTTACCCATGATGGTT
>NZ_DATCVJ010000307.1:0-11942 GCF_036566945.1 Chitinophaga sp.
TACCTTCCCGGGATGATGCCAACGGGCTTCAAACAGGGAGTGATCAAAAGTCACGGGCGTATACGCCCAAATTTTATTACTTTAGCAGGAATACCACCAACCTTATACATAATTTTTCCAGTAGCCTGCTAACTATAATGCACGATAATATCTATATTGACAAAGCATTGTTTCAACGCATCTCGGAGGGTGATGAAGGAGCGTTTGGTGTCCTGTTTAATGCCTCCCTGCAAACGTTGGAACCCTTTATCCAGAAAATGGTAAAGTCGCCCGAAAATGCCAAGGAAGTGATACAGGCCACTTTTCTGCGGGTATGGCTTAGCCGGGATAAGCTCCCCGATATTGATCAACCCAAGGCCTGGCTGTATAAGGTGGCTGCCAACGAATGTTATACCTATCTCCGGAAAGAAGCGACAGAATATCGTTTACGCGAAACTGTGATGGTGGGCAATGATGAAGCAGATACGCCCACGCGGCTACTAAGCCTCAAAGAGCTGCATGTGCTCATTGAAGAGGCCGTACTGCTATTATCTCCTCAGCGCCGCCGCATTTTCCAGATGAGCCGTAACCAGGGTATGAAGATCCCGGAAATAGCCACTGAGCTGGATCTTTCCCCTCATTCTGTAAAAAATGCACTGGTCTTTTCTTTAAAAGCTATCCGGGAACACCTGCGCCGTTACGGACATACCATTCCCCTCGTTTATTTAATATTTATCAGCCGGTAAATTTTTTTTTAGTGAGATAGGTCCTTTATGTCTTCAGCTCATTCTTATTAGTGGGTATACTGTTAAATATACTCGTATAAGCATGCAGGAGCAAAGGGTAACGTATTTATTGCAACAGCGTCTTTCCGGTAATGAAACGGCGGCGGAACAGGCAGAACTGTACAACCTGTTGAAGGATGACGACAACATGGAGCTGTTTATGGCAGCGCTGACAGACCTGATGTGGCAGGCGCCCGAGGGCGCAGAGGCTGATCCTTCTGCCCGCGCCACATTGTTGAAAAGTATTACAGCAACCGACCTTACACTTCCTTTTGTGGAAACGCTTCGTCCGGCGCCGTCTATCCGCTGGTGGTGGGCTGCTGCAGCTATTGCCGGCATCGTGCTGGCTACTGTCGGTTATTGGATGTGGAAGCCGGTAAACAGTATCGCCCCGGTACCCGCTATTGCGCGCTACAAAAATGATGTGGCTCCCGGTGGCAATAAAGCGATCCTTACCCTGGCAGATGGCTCCAGCATTGCCCTCGACGACGCAAGAAATGATACCCTGGGTAAACAAGGGAATACCAATATCATCAAAACCCAAAACGGACAGGTATTATATAAGGCGGAAAAAGCCACCACCGCCATCACCTACAATACTTTAACCACGCCCCGCGGCGGGCAATACCAGCTTACTTTACCCGATGGCACGCAGGTGTGGCTGAATGCTGCCAGCTCCCTGTATTTCCCCACTGCTTTTTCCGGCAACAGCAGGGAAGTAGTACTAACGGGAGAAGCATACTTTGATGTGGCCACATTGCCGGAAAAACCTTTTCGTGTGAAAGTAAATGGAACAACCATTGCTGTACTGGGCACGCAGTTTAATATCATGGCTTATGCCAACGAACAAACGATGGCCGTAACCCTGCTCACCGGCGCCGTGAATGTCAGCAATAACGGGGTCGTGAAAAAATTACAACCAGGTCAACAGGCACGCGTTTCGGCTAATAACAGCATCTCCGTTACCGAGGCAGATACACAGGCCGCAGTGGCCTGGAAAAATGGTTTTTTCATCTTCGACCGGGCCGATATTACCACCGTGATGCGGCAGTTGGAACGATGGTATGATATAGAAGTGGTGTATGAAGGTACACCGCCTGAAATGCGCTTTGGCGGCGGTATACAGCGCAGCCTGCCTTTGTCGCGGGTATTAAATATTTTAGAAAAAAATCAGGTATCATTTAAAATCGAGGGTAGAAAAATCACTGTAGTACGATAGCAAAACCACCATATTTTTTAACAACTAAACCAACTGACTTTTGAATTAAGGAATCATTGCTAAAAACCAATGCCATTAAAAAACCAGTGATGGGCAAACATCACTGGTTGGAGGCAATAAATTATTCGTGTAAACTCATTTTTATCACCGAAATCAAATGTATGATTTTAACTGCTTTGTTCCAAAACAGAGAGGGGGCCGCCTGCGTGCGAAATCAGCCCTGTATCAACACTTCAGAAACGCATCACCACCAATGCAGATCTTACTTGCCGGCTTATACCGGTGCAATGAAAAAAAACAATCAGCCAACCAAAATTTGGAGGATCATGAGGTTATCTGCTTTATTACTAATGGCCGGCGCTCTGCAAATCAGCGCCAAAGGCGTGGCACAACGGGTGACCATGTCCGTCAGAAATACACCGCTGTCAACGGTGTTCACTAACATCAACCGGCAAACCGGTTACATCGTTTTTTATAATTACGACGCGCTGGAAAGCACCCGGCCCGTGACGGTAGAGGTGAAAAATGCAACCATCCAGGAATTACTACATGCCTCACTGATGGGACAAGGCCTGGAGTATGCCATAGACGACAAAACCATCACGGTCACTAAAATCATTAGCCGCGTACCGGAACTACCGGTGTTGCCGGCACAAATAGTGATCACCGGACGTATCACCGACGAAAACGGTGTGCCGCTACCCGGCGTTTCAGTGGTGGTAAAAGGTACCAGCAAAGGCACGCAAACCAATAACAACGGTGAGTATACGGTAGTGGTGAAAGATGAAAATGCCGTGTTGTCATTTACCTATATCGGTTTCGAAAAACAAGAACTGGTCGTAGGTAAAAATGGTGTGATCAGTTTACAACTGAAAGCATCCAACAACAAACTCACCGGCATCGATGTGGTAAACACCGGCTACCAGCTCATTTCCCGGGAACGGGCCACCGGCTCTTTTTCGGTTATTGACCCCTATCGCCTCCGCGCCAAATTAAAACCAGACCTGAAATCAGCCATGGAAGGACAAGCCACCGGGGTAGTACTCACCAAGGAAGGCAACCTGGAAATCCGTGGCGTGTCTACCATGCTGGGCACCGCTGCCAGCGCGCCGCTCCTGGTCGTAGATGGCTACCCCAGCTCCGCAGGACTGGAATCACTGAACATCGATAACATCGAATCCGTGAACGTCCTCAAGGATGCCGTAGCTGCTTCCATTTACGGCGCCCGCTCTTCCAACGGCGTGATTGTAGTCACCACCCGCCAGGGCAGAAATGGTAAACTGTTGGTGGAATACAAAGGCTCTACCGGTATCACACTGAAACCAGACCTGAAGTACCTGAACAGGGCTTCTTCCGCCGATTTTGTAGATGCGGAAATAGAACTCTATAACCTCGATCCTAACGGCAACCTGACTGACTATAACAACTACGGTACTACCTCGCAGGTAAACTACCTCCTGATTGCAAAGTCACAGGGATGGCTCAACGAAAAAGACGCAGATGCGCAGATCGCCGCGCTGAAGAACAACGATGGACAAGGACAGCTGCAGAAATATTATTTCAGGAATCAGTTCACCCAGCAACATAATATTTCTTTGTCCGGTGGCAGTGAAAAAAGTATGCTGAACGCCGCAGTGAAATATATTTCCAATGAGAATAATACCGTCCGCAATTCAGACAACCGCCTCATCTTTGATATGAAGAACGACTGGCGCCCCGGCAAACGTGTATCGATACGCTTGTTCTCCAACGTGAACTACGCCACTTCCACCGCCCCGGCAAGAGGCTGGCAGGATATGCTGGCATATACCAACACCTCCCTGCTGCAACCCTATGACCTGGTCGTAGATCCGGCCACCGGCGCGCCACAAACCATGGAGTTCAAGAATCTGAAAAAACGTGACCGCTATGCGGCCATGTCCGGCATGAAACCATTGTACTATAATCCGCTTGCAGACCTGGGTCTGGAAACGGTGACGGGCAAAACCCTGCAATTAAGATTAGGTGGCAGCATCAACATAAAAATCCTGGATGGTCTCAGCGCAGAAGCCGGTGGTTCCTGGAGCCGCGGCGATTACCTGGGCAGATCACTGTACGATAAAAATGCGTACCGTGTAAGACTGTGGTATGATGATAATACGTCTATCGCCAACCCTTCCAAACATTATATTCCGGATGGCGCAGTGGTAAATGAGAGCCGCAATTTTAACCAGAGCTATATGTTCCGCACCCAGCTGAACTTTAACAAAGTGGTGGCGCGCCGCCACCGCATTTCCGCTATCGCCGGAAATGAAATCAGCAGAAATACGGCAGATAATAATAACCTGCCTACCCGCTTCGGCTATAACGATCAGGCAGGTACGTTTTCTACTTTTAACTATGCCGATTATAATGCCGGTAATTATACCGCCGACAAACTGGGTACCAGCAGCCCCACTGCCAGCATAGGCAGTTATCTCTATCAGGATAACCGCTTTGTGTCCTGGTATGCCAACGGCTCCTATGAATACGATAACCGCTTTATTCTCAGTGGTAGTATCCGCCTGGATCAAACCAATTTCTTTGGTACCGATCCCCGCTATCGCTACAAACCGTTATGGTCTGCCGGCGGTACCTATAAACTGGCGGAAGAAAAGTTCTTTAATATCAGCGGAATCGATCGCCTGGATCTGCGCGCCTCCTATGGGATCAACGGAAATATTTCGCTGAACTCAGGCCCTTTCCTGATCATCACCCCCGGCTCTTATTCTAATTATACGGGAGATATCTCTTATGGTATCACTTCTCCCCCTAATAATTCCCTGCGCTGGGAAAAAACAAAAAGCACCAACTTTGGCGTAGACATTTCTTTGCTGAAGAGACGGATCAATGTAACCGCCGACTACTACCTGCGTAACAGCAGTGACCTGCTGGCAGCAGATGCCATTGATCCTACCCGTGGCTTTAGTTCCCTCACCAAAAACATTGGCGCAGTAAGAAATCAGGGCTATGAACTATCTGTGGATGCAGACGTGATCCGTAAAAAGAACCTGGTATGGAATACCTTCTTCAACTTCAGTTATAACAACAATAAAGTACTCACCTATAATGTTACCTATCAGTACCCGTCGTCTATTACCAATGGTGCTATTAAAAAAGCCGGCGACCCGCTGGATGCCTTGTACAGCTACCGTTACGCCGGATTGGATAATAATGGGGTATCACAGTTTTATACCAGCAAAGGAGAAAAAAGTGGTGGCGGAAATGTATCAGTAAACGATTTGATTTACAGCGGTACACTACGCCCCAAATATGCCATCAGCATGACCAACTCCTTCCGGGTGAAAAGTTTTGACCTGTCGTTTATGTTCATCGCCAAATTAGGAAATGTGTTAAGGAGAGATGCCTTCAGCGGATCTAATATCCTGAATAAACACGTGTCTGAAAGATGGAAACAACCGGGCGATGAAGCCAAAACCATCTACCCAAAACTCAGCGACTGGAACATGGATATGTTTTATTTCCCTTACTCCGATATCCTGATAGAAAGCGGTAGTTACATGAAGTTGCGGGATATCACGCTAACCTATGATATTAATCCGCGGTTGCTGAAACAAATAGGCTTCAGCAGCGCGAGGATCTACCTGCAAAGCCGGAATCTGTTCATGATCACGGCTAACAGCGACCATCGCGATCCGGAAACATCTGAACTGAACCTCAGCGGCGGTACCGGCGCATTTACAGAACAGGGATTCAGCTCCCTGCCATTGCGGCCTGAGTTTTATGTAGGGTTATCATTCAGTCTTTAACATTTAATTGTGGCGATCATGAAACAGTATATACTTATTCTATTAACCATTCTTTCCGGGAGCCTGGCTTCCTGCAGCAAATTCCTGGATGTAAAGCCGAAAGGAAAACTCATCCCTTCGGAGGTGGCAGATTTCGATCACCTGCTCGATAATGCAAATATTGCCCAGTGGGCTTTTGTAGACAACAACGTAGGTTGCAACCTGGGCTACCTCACAGATAACCTGGCTATGTCTGAAGGCATTGGCAATATCAACTATAAAGCCAATAACCATCCTAACATAGATCGTTACTGGGCTTATGTATTCAGACAGCCCTATAAAAATCCGGCTACCTCTGATTATTTCTGGGACTGGGGTACCTATCGCTCCATGGCTTATTTCAACAACGTGATAGAAGGGGTGCACGGCATCCCTAACCTGAGTGCAGAAAATCAGCAATATGCAAAGCGGGTAGTAGCGCAGGCGCTGGTAGACAGGGCATGGTCTTATTTTATCACCACCCTGGTGTATGGCCCGGTGTATAAACCTGGTACAGCCAACGACACTAAAACCATTCCTTACGTGATCAGCGCAGACGTAGGCGCAGCGTTGCCGGATCTTTCCACGCAGGAGCAAACTTTTGCACTGGTATCAAAAGATATACAAACCGCTTTGCCCGATTTGCCGGAGGTAACCAACTGGCCATCGCGTCCTAATAAAGTAGCGGCGCAGGCATTGCTGGCGTATTATCACCTGTTTACCCAGAAGTATGATAGCGTGGTGTATTATGCCAATCTCGCCTGGACCGCCGCCAGCGCAAGCGGTACTGATAAATTGATTTATGACTACAACGGCTTTTCGTGGACGGATCCTACCAATGTGGTAAACAGTACGATTAAAGCACAAGATAATTTCCTGACAGTGGCCAACAGCCGCGAGAATTTATTTTACAGAAACCTGGATGCCGGCGCCGGCAGGTCTTCTTCTTCCTATCCTTCGGAGGAAGTGATTGCCTTGTACGACCAGGCGAATGACCTGCGCTTTAAATACTTCTTTTTAACAGCACCCGGTTATAAAACTACTTACAACAACGTGACCTATGATGATGGCAACAGGATACAGTACTATCGCGGCTCCAAATCCAATATGACGGCGGGCTTCACCTATCCGGAACTGCTGCTCATGCGCGCAGAAGGATATGCCCGCACCAATCAGTTGTCTTCCGCCATCGCCGACCTGAATACGTTGCGTCGTTACCGTTATAAAACCGGAACGCCCGCATTGGGCATTGGCTCACAAACAGAAGTAATACAGCAGGTGCTGGACGAAAGAAGGCGGGAACTGCCACTGGGCTCATTTAAGCGCTTCCTGGATTTGAAAAGATTATGCCTCGAAGCCGGTAAGCCATGGAGCAAAACAAAAATTACACACAAAGTAGGAACGGAAGTATTCGAAGGCGTTATCGATTCAAAAGATTTTATCCTGACCATCTCGAACCTAATCCTTAAATTCAATCCACAGTGGAATATACCATTGGATGGGAGACCCTTTTAAATCAAAAACAACACCATATGAAACACATTTTAATGACTATGCTGGCTGCACTGCCTGCCACACTATTCGCTCAGGACGGCGCTTTTGTGCTGAAGGGGAAAATAGGAACCCTGGATGCTCCTGCCAAATTATTTCTTACTTATCGTGCTAATGGCGAAGTGATCAGAGACTCTGCCGCTTTACAACAGGGTGCATTTGAATTCAAAGGAAAAATAACTGATCCGGTAAAAGCGACCCTGATGCTGCGTCATACGGCCCCTACCAACATGATGTCTTATAAATCAGATATGCTGGCGGTATACCTGGAAAAAGGAACCATCACACTGAGTGCCACAGATTCTGTGTATAACGCCGTGGTAAAGGGTTCTCGCCTGAACGACGATCAGCAGCGCCTGCAGGCAAAATTAAAAAACATCAGTGCACAAAGGGATCAACTGACAGCAGACTACATCGCTGCCAGCGAAGAAACCCGTAAATCGGATGGCTTTAAAAAAGCCTATGATGATAAAAGTAAAGCACTACGTGCAGAAGAAAAGAATATTTATAAGGCATTTATAACGGAAAATCCCAAATCACCTGTTAGTCTGGATGCCATCCAGAATTTTGCAGGATCTATTCCGGACAACGTAGATGAAATAGAAGCGGTGTACAATGCTTTATCTCCTGTGGTAAAAGACAGTAAAAAAGGAAAAGAAGTAGCCGGTATTATTCATGGCTGGAAACAAACCGCTGTTGGCGCTATCGCACCTGCCTTTACGCAGAATGATACATTAGGTAAACCAGTGAGCCTGGCTGATTTCCGCGGTAAGTATGTATTGGTGGATTTCTGGGCCAGCTGGTGCGGTCCCTGTCGCGCAGAAAACCCACATGTGGTAGCTGCCTTTAACAAGTATAAAGACAAACAGTTTACCATCCTCGGTGTATCGCTCGATCAGGCAAACGGGCAGGAAGCGTGGCTGAAGGCGATCCACACCGACCAACTCACCTGGACACATGTATCTGATCTGAAATTCTGGGAAAATGAAGTGGCCAAGTTATATGGTGTGCGTGCCGTACCACAAAATTTCCTGCTGGATCCTAATGGGAAAATAGTAGCGAAGAACCTGCGTGGAGAAGCATTGGATAAGAAGCTCGAAGAAATACTGAAATAGCTTTTAGCTATTAGCTTTTAGCTTTTAGGAAATGCAGCGAATGATTAACATATTATGATCTTCGCTGCATTTCCTAAAAGCTAAAAGCTAACGGCTAACAGCTTCTACTACTATCTTCCCTTTTGTTGTCCCCTTTTTCATTTCCGTCAACGCTGCTTTCATCTCATTAAAAGCAAAGACTTTATCCACATACGATTTTATTTTCCCGGACTCCAGCAACACCGCAATCGCATCAATTGCTTTTTCTTCAGAAAACACACCGGTATAACGTACATCAAAACCTTTCGATTGGAAGTAAGCCATATCTGTTGGCGCCAGGGGATGGGGGAGATGGAAAAGAGCGGCTCCGGGAGCGAAGTGTTTTTCGTACAGGGAGGCTGGGTATCTTCCGCCGGAATCTAATACCAGGTTCAGTTGCAGGCTATCTGCCTGTTCAAAATCAAAGTTGTTGTAATCAATAATTTCATCTGCGCCTATATGGCGTACCCAGTCTGCGTTGGCGGCACTGGTAAGCCCTATTACATAAGCCCCACGTTCTTTAGCCATTTGCACCGCATAGTGTCCTACGCCACCGGCAGGTGCAGTGATCAATACCCGGTCACCTTTTTTCACCGGATAATGGGTGTAGAGGTTTTGCCAGGCGGTAATAGCTGCCAGCGTAGCAGCTGCCGCTTCATTAAAGGTAATATTGTTAGGTTTTTTAGCGAGATGGACAGCCGGTGCGGCTACATATTCCGCGTATACGCGTCCATGTCCCGGCATCCTGATCATGCCGAATACTTCATCGCCTACCTTGAATTTGGTGATTTCGCTGCCCACTGCGGTAACTACGCCGGCTATATCTGATCCGAGGATCAGCGGGGAAATGCCATCCAGTGCGGGTGCCCAGCTGGCCCGTATTCCGGTTGGCGTGGTGAAGTCTTCCAGCGTTTTATAATCCACCGGGTTGATACCAATCGCCTTCGTTTGAATTAATACTTCTGTAGGACCTGGCACCGGAACAGGTGTTTCTGATAATTCCAGGGAGGCGTTTTTATCCAGTCTTTCTAAAATAATTGCTTTCATCGTTGCTGCATTTTTGTGTGTACAAAGCTAGTCTCCCCGCTTTCATCAGAAGCGTACGCAAAAAGGAATCAGCAGTAACAGAATGGGATAGCCCTTTATCAGCCCACGTTTATTATGTAGATTTGTAGTATGGAAAAGGTACACGACCCATTCAGCATTACCACGTCTACACTGGACTACTGGGAAAAACGCAACCGCAGAAATAATTTTTTTGAGTTGGTATATATCCTGGAGGGCGCTGGTGAGCAACAGGTAGAACATACGCATACCGATTATAAAAAAGGCAGCATTTTTTTGTTGCCTTCTTCTGATTGTCATACGTACCGGATTGATGAAAGGACGACGTTTCTGTTTATACAATTCAACGCCAGCTTTTTTTCCGGGGAACAGGATTGTGTGATTGACTTTGGAAAATGGTTTTGTCGTCTCAATTTTATTATAGGCAACTACAACCGGCAGGCGGGAGAATTGATCAGCAACGAAAACGATAAACAACACCTGGTGCGCTTACTGGAAATGCTGATGTATGAACAGCAGCGGCAGGATGGGCATTCCCGCAGAATTATGCAGGGACTCATGGTGGCCGTGTTGGAACTGATTGCCCGCAACGTGGCCACGGTATTGCCCGGTGAACAGGGCTTCGAAAGTAAACGTTTTGCCGATCTGATACTGCATATTCAATATCACCTGCTCGATGAAGATAAAATTACACCACAATATCTTTGTCAGCGCTTTAGTATCTCTGCCAATTATTTCAGCGAATACTTTAAACGCAATGCCAGCGAAACCTACCAGGAATTTGTGCTGCGCTCCAAATTGAAACTGGCCGAAGCAAAGGCACTATATACAGATATATCGTTCAAGGAAATCGCCTACGACCTTGGATTTACAGATAGCAGTCATCTGAATAAAATGATGAAACGGTTTTACCAGAAGGGGATGAGTGACATCAGAAAGCAGGCGGTGTTGGGGGCAGCATAGTAAATCCTGCCTACTTTATTTTCTCAAAAGAGTAATGCCCTTTTACATATTTATTGAGATAGGTACCTTTTGATCCCGACGACTTCATCGCCAGATAAACCGTCTCCGGCACACCTTTATAGTCGTATATCATGCCCGATACGAAAATGATCCGCAGGGTAAGTGTATCGGCGTTATAGATCATATGTGCAACCACAGATGACGGCATATATGCCGGACCTCAATTATCATACCGGTGAAGCATCACTTTTTTAGCGTTCCCATAATCGCCTTATCCATCAGGTTGTCTGATAATATTTTCCGGAAGAAAAGGGAAGGCCCTGCCATGTAACCGGCAGCGTAACGGGCTTTCGGCCTCCGGGCTTCAATGGCCTTTTGAATCAGCTCCGCAATGATCAACGGTTCCGGTGAATTGGGCTCCATGGTTTTGAAGGTATCGGCGAACCTTCTCGCCAGGTTTTGATAGGCAGTATGCCCCGATACTTTCACCAGGCTGTCGAACGCGATGCCACTCCATTCTGATTTTATACCGCCGGGTTCTATTACAATCACATCTATACCAAACTGCTTTACTTCATTACGTAGTGCGTCACTGAGTCCTTCCAGCGCAAATTTGCTGGCATGGTACCAGCCTCCGAAAGGCGTTGCAATTTTACCCCCTACAGAAGAGATGTTGACGATTTTGCCCCATTGCTGCTGTCGCATGGAGGGTAATACCAGTTGCGTTAAACGGGCAGCGCCAAACAGGTTTACCTCCAGCTGGTATCTGGCGTCGGCAATAGGCACATCTTCTACGGCGCCATAGGAGCCAAAGCCTGCATTGTTGATCAGGATATCTATTTTTCCTTCGCGGGTCATGATATCGTTCACACCTTTTACCATGGTGTCATCGTCCGTCACGTCCATTTGTAGCATATGCGCCCCTTCGGGTTGCAGGTCCTGCATTTTATCCAGTCTGCGGGCGGCGGCATATACCGTGTACCCGTTTTTTGCCAATACCCGGGCGGTTTCTTTGCCTATTCCGGCGGAGGCGCCCGTGATCAGCACTACTTTTTTCATGATCTTTTATTTAGTGTAACAAAGATCATCGTTAAAAGGATGTGTTGTTTTGGCAGGAGGCTCAAAGATGTTTGGTGGGGAGCTCACACCAAAATTGAACTACTTCACTTAAATTTACCACATACAAGGAGCAGCTATTGGATGTTGAGCGATAGGATCAATGCCGGAGCCCCCCCATCATTATTACTTTAATCATACTACGAATGTCTGATGCTGTATCGTTCCTCAGTTATGGAGGATTATTATTTTTGTTCCTGTCTGTATATGGGCAAACCGGGTTGTTTTTCTGTTTCTTCCTGCCCAGTGGCGGGTTTATGTTTACGGCGGGGGTATTAATGGCTACCGGTAGTTTACATTACAATGTGCTACTGGTTTGCGTGCT